>JBHAES010000094.1:0-3356 GCA_041855725.1 Actinomycetota bacterium | reverse complement strand
CGCGAGCAGCGGGTGCACGGCGAGCCGCGTCTCGTGGCCCGACAGCGCGAGCCGGTAGGAGCGCACGTCGCGCCACCGCGTGACCAGCACCCACAGCTCGGGGTCGTCGAGGTTGACGCCGAGGTCGAGGCTCACCAGCCCCGGCTTGCCCGACAGCATGCGCAGCGCCGGGTCGGCCACCGCCTGGAACCCGGGCCGGTCGGCGACCGGCACCCGGAAGCGGTGGACGACGATCACGGCGCCGGCCTCACAGGCTGACCTGCGACACGTCGAGCACCGCCTCGTGGGCGGCGATCGCGGCCACCACGTCGTCGGCGGCGGGGGCGGAGAGGTTGATGCGGGCGACGGCGGCCTCGGACCCCTCGAACACCACGTTCTCCATCTCCTGCACGTTGATGCCGGCCTCCCGGACGGCGTCGAGCGTGGTGGCGAGCACGCCGGGACGGTCGAGGTGGCGCACGACGAGCGCATGGGTGGCGTCGGACCTCGTGGCCAGGTTGACCACGTTGGGCACCGTGCCGGTAGCCATGAACTCGGTGATGATCCGGACGGCCTCGGCGGCGATCGCCTCCTGCGCCTCGTCGGTGGAGGCGCCGACGTGGTGGGTGCCGTACACCGACGGCAGCGACAGCACCTCGGGGGCGAACTCGCCGGTGCCGGACGAGGGCTCGCCGGCGAACACGTCGAGGCCGACCCGCAGGCCCTTCGCCGTCACGGCCGCCACGAGGGCGGGCTCGTCGACCACGTCGCCGCGGGAGGTGTTGACCAGGATCGCCCCGTCCTTCATCGCGGCCAGCAGCTCGGCACCGACCAGGCCCTTCGTCTCGGGCGTGAGGGCGAGGTGGATGCTCAGCGCGTCGGCCTGCCGGGCGACGTCGAGCGGCGTGGCGGCGTACGTGACACCGAGGGCCTCGGCCCGCTCGGGGGTCAGCGACCGCGACCAGGCGACCACCTGCATGCCGAACCCCTGGGCGCGGCGGGCGATGGCACGGCCGATCTGGCCCAGGCCCAGCAGGCCCAGCGTACGGCCGTGGAGGCCCCGGGCGCCCTTGCTGAAGGTGGCCTTGTCCCAGCGGCCCTCGCGGAGGGCGGCGACCTGGTCGGGGATGCGGCGGTCGAGGGCGCAGACCAGGCCCATGGCGAGCTCGGCGACGGCGACCGAGTTCTTGCCGGGGCAGTTGGAGACGTAGATGCCCAGCCGCGACGCCGCGGCCACGTCGATCGTGTTGTAGCCGGCGCCGGCCCGCACCACCAGCTTCAGCGACCCCGCCTCGAGCACGGCCGCCGGCACCTTGGTGCTGCGGACGACGAGCACGTCCGCCTCGGTGGCGGCCACCGCGTCCACGAGGGCCTGGTCGGCCAGCGACGGCTGGAAGTCGACCTCGCACCCGGCCGCCGCCAGGTCGTCGAGCCCAGACTGTTCGAACTTGTCAGCAACGAGTACGCGCATGACTGGAACGTAGCAGGCTGCCACGGGCGGCGCTGGGTCCCCGGCCGGTCGACCGGGGGCTACCACGTACGCGCCGGGGCGGGACGGCACGGTCGCCGTACGGGACCACCCGGGTTGCCGGCCAGCGGACCAGTCTTTGATAATGATTCCCATGAAGAAGCTGCTCGCGGCCTGCGTGGCGCTGGCCCTGTCCCTGACCGCCTGCTCGCCGGCCACGTCGGCCTCCCAGCCGTCCGAGAGGCTCACCGTGGTGGCGTCGTTCTACCCGCTCCAGTTCGTGGCCGAGCGGGTGGGCGGCGACCGCGTCCAGGTCTCCAACCTCACGCCCCCGGGCAGCGACCCGCACGACCTCGAGCTGGCCCCGTCGCAGGTGGCCTCCCTGTCGAAGGCGGCCCTCGTCTTCTACCAGAAGGGGCTCCAGTCCGCGGTCGACACCGCCATCGAGTCCCAGCAGCCCGCGCAGGTGCTCGAGGCCACCGCGGTCGTGCCGCTGCATGGCGAGGCGGAGGCCGGCCACGACGCCGAGGCCAGCGCCTCCCCCGGCGCCCACGACCACGACCACGAGGGCGCCGACCCGCACTCGTGGCTCGACCCGGCCACGATGATCGCCTACAGCAAGGCGTTCGCCGCCAGGATGAGCCAGCTCGACCCCGCCGGCACGGCCGGCTACCAGCAGCGCTCCGACGCGCTCGTGGCCGACCTCACCGCCCTCGACGCCACCTACACCAAGGGGCTCACGCAGTGCGAGCGGCGCACCATCGTGGTGTCGCACGAGGCGTTCGGCTACCTGGCCGAGCGCTACAACCTCGAGCAGGTCGCCATCGCGGGGCTGTCGCCCGACGTCGAGCCCACCCCGGCCCGGGTGGCCGAGGTGCAGCGGGTCGCCAAGGAGCAGGGCGTCACCACCGTCTTCTACGAGACCCTCACCTCCCCGGCCGTGGCGCAAGCGATCGCCGGCGACCTGGGCCTGAAGACCGACGTGCTCGACCCGATCGAGGGGATCAACGACAGCTCCCGCGGCAAGGACTACCTCGAGGTCATGGGCACCAACCTGACCGCGCTGCGCACCGCGAACGGCTGCCAGTGACCCAGCCGGCCCCCGCGGTACCCACCGCCACGGCACCCGCGACCCCCGTCGTCGAGGTCGTCGACGCCGACGTGGCGCTGGGCGGCATCCCGGTGCTGCGCGGCGTGTCGCTCACGGTCGGACCCGGCGAGGTGGTCGCCGTCGGCGGCGGCAACGGGTCGGGCAAGTCCACCCTGGTGCGCACCCTGCTCGGCCTCGTCGCGCACCGCCGCGGCTCGGTGCGGCTGTTCGGCGACCCGCTGGCGCGGTTCCGGGCGTGGCACCGGGTCGGCTACGTGCCGCAGCGGGCCGCCGTGGCGCTGCACGCCACGGCCGTGGGCGAGCTGGTGGCGTCCGGGCGCCTGGCCCGGCGCCGGCCGTTCGTGCCGGCGTCGCGGGCCGACAAGGCGGCCGTGGCGACCGCGCTCGACCTGGTGGGCATGACCGCCAAGCGCGCCGTCGAGTACGTGCACCTGTCGGGCGGGCAGCAGCAGCGGGTACTGATCGCGCGGGCGCTCGCCGGCGAGCCCGACCTGCTCGTGCTCGACGAGCCGTTCGTGGGCGTCGACCTCGCCACCCAGCGGCGCCTCGCCGACCTGTTCGGCGACCTGCGCGACCAGGGCACGGCGGTGCTGGTGGTCCTCCACGAGACGGGCCCGCTGGGCCGGCTCGTCGACCGTACGGTGACCCTGCGCGACGGGCGGGTGGTCGCCGGCGCCGACGCCGTCGGTGACCACCACCGCGAGCGGACCCCACGGGTCTCGATCGTCGAGGGGATGGGCGCGCCATGGAGCTCTTGAGCTTCCCGTTCATGCAGCGGGCCCTCGTCGCGGCGGTGCT
>JBHAES010000093.1:0-3561 GCA_041855725.1 Actinomycetota bacterium | reverse complement strand
CCGCTGCGGTGGGTGGTGCCGTTGGAGTGGGGCATGCTCGCCCGTCCGTTCGCCGGCGAGCGGTGGTGGGTCCTCGGGCTGCCCGCGGCGCTGATGGTGGCCCTGCTGTGCGTCGCCGCGTGGCTGGAGTCGCGCCGCGACCACGGGTCGGGGTTGCGCCGCACCGGCCTGGGGCCCGCCAGCGGGCGGCTGCGGTCTGCCTGGGGGCTGGCCCTGCGGCTGCAGCGTGGCGTGGTCGCCGGGTGGACGATCGGCCTGGTGGCCGCAGCGGTCGCGCTGGGGTCGATCGTCGTCGGGTTGGGGGACGCGTACGCGGCCAACCCCGAGCTGGCGGCGATGGTGCGCCGCATGGGGGGCACCGACGAGCTGGGGCTCGGGTTCCAGCTCGGGATCCTGCTCATCCTCACCACGCTCGTGGCGGTGATGGCGGTGGGGATGCTGGGGCTGCTGCGCGCCGAGGAGCAGGCCGGCCACGCCGAGCTGCTGCTCGCCACCGCGACGAGCCGGGCCCGGCTGGCCATGTCGCACCTCGTGCCGGCGGTGGTGGCCCCGTCGGCGGTGCTGGTGGGCGTCGGCGCCGGGCTGCCGCTGGCGCCGGCCGTCCGCGACGCCGACGGGTCGCAGGTCGTCGACCTGGTGGTGGCCGCGGCGGCCCTGTGGCCGGGACTGGTGCTGGTGGTCGGGCTCGCGACGGCGCTGCTCGGCTGGGCGCCGCGGGCGTTCCCCCTGGTGTGGGCCGTGCTCGGGTGGGCCGTCTTCTGCGCCTGGTTCGCGATCCTGTTCGACCTCCCGGCGTGGCTGGTCGACGCCCACCCGTGGGGCCACCTCACCGTGCCGCCCCGCGACGAGATGGACTGGTGGCCGTTCGGTGTCGAGGTGGCGGCGGGCGTGGCCCTCACCGCCGCCGGGCTGGTCGGCTACCGGCGGCGCGACCTGCGCTGACGGTTCCCCGGCTGCCCGTACGGCACCGTGGCCAGGCCGGCGCCGGTGGGCCCCTACCCGTCCGCCACGAGTGCCGCCGGGGCGGCTGGAGCCGGGCGCCGCAGCGTCCAGACGCGGGTGGGGCGCGGCCCGTCGGACAGGGTTCCCGGGGTGAAGCCGGCACGGCGGTGCAGGGCGACGGCGGCCCCGCGGGAGTCCTCGAAGTCGTTCTGGACCACAACGGCCGGCGTCGTCGACCAGATCCGGTCGAGGAGCAGCCGCAGCGCCTCGCCGGCCAGGCCCTGCCCGCGCCGACCGGGCACGACCATGACGCCGATGTGGGCGATGTCGCCGACGATGCGGTAGTGGGCGTGGCCGACGGGGACACCGTCGAGGTGCAGGTACCAGTACCCGGCCCGCGCCGGGTCCGCCGCCAGGTACGCCTCGACGAACCCCTCCCACATCGGCTCCGGCCAGTCGATGCAGCCGGTGGCCGGGTCGTAGCCGGGGAAGGAGACGTCCCAGCCGGCGTTGTAGGCCATGAGGTCGGGGTCGGCGAGCCACCCCTGGCGGATCGGCAGCTCCTCGCGACGGGGCCGGTGCAGCCGCAGCATGGGGCGCAGTGTGCCAGCCTTCTGCCGGGACCGGCAACCGGTCATGGCTCCCCCGCCACGCGGCTGTCTCGCCCCAGGGGTCCTCGGTGTGCTGGGGCACCCGGCACGCGGCGCCCCCGTGCCGGCACTGACGCCCACCGATGACAGGATCGGGTGCACCAGGGGTGAGAGGTGGTGCCATGACGATAGGTCTGTCGAAGGTCACGGTGCTGGCCGACCGCTGGGTGGTCTCCTCCTCGACGAAGGCGCCGGGCTCGGCGCTCCTGGTGGAGAACGGTCACGTCGAGGTGCTCGCCTGCCAGGCGGGCGCCGCAGCGCTCGGTGCTGCGGTACGACGGGCCTGGCAGGCCACCGAGGAGCTGCCCCCGCGGGCCGGGGGGATGCTCGACCGGTCCGCCGCATCCGACGCCCCTGCGCGACGTCGACGCCCTGATGGAGGCCGGCGCCCGCGGGGTCGCCGTCACCCTGGTCGCGGGGGCTCACCGCCACCCGCAACGAGGGCCCCGGCAGGTCGTTCACCGGGTTGCCGGACCCGGTGCGCGCCGACCCGCAGCGGCTGACCGACGAGGCCCTGGAGCAGCTGGTCATCGACGGGCTGGGGCCCTCGCGGTAGCCCGTCGGCGTGCCACTCGGGGCGACCGGCCTGTCGCGGGGTCCCCCCGCCGGGCGCCGGGGCTCACGCCGACCAGGGTGGAGCCGGTCGAGGCTCCACCCTGGTGGCAGGCGTCCGGGCTGGGGGCCGCGTCAGCGACGCAGGTCAGCCCTCTTCCAGCACGACGAACAGCCGCCGGGGGCCGTGCACGCCCTCCACGCGTGACAGCTCGATGTCGCTGGTCGCCGAGCCGCCGCTGATCCACGTGATGGGGCGGCCGGCCGCCACCGAGTCCCGCAGCCGGTGGACGGCCTCGGGCACGTCGGAGACGACGCTGTCGGCGCGCACCACGCACACGTGCCGGTCGGGCACGAGGGTCAGCGCCCGCCGACCCTGGTCGGCGGCGTGGTCGAGGCAGATGGTGCCGGTCTCGGCCATCGACACCCGGGAGCCGGTCAGCACCGCGTCGACGCGGTTGAGCTGCTGGTGGTCGAGGCCGGTGTCGCGCACCACCTCGAGCCCGCCCTCCTCGACCGCCTGCACCCAGGCGTCGGGGACCCCGTCGGGCACCACCACGGTGCGCGCCCCCAGCTCCTTGAGCGCCGCCACCACCGCGTCGCCCGTGCCGGCGGCGGGGGTCCGGGCGATCATCGCCTTGTAGTCGCGGATGTTGTCGACGAAGGTCGCCAGCACGTCGTCGAGCGGCGTGGGCTGGTTGTAGGCCCAGGTGACGGGGACGTCCTGGGCGGGGTCCTTGACCGTGACGTCCTTCGTGGCGGACCGGATCCGGCTCAGGATCTCGTCGCGGGCGCTCATCGTGCTGCCTCCTCACGCTCGGCCCACCAGGCCCGGAACGTCTGGCTCGGCGGCACCGGGAGGTCGCGGGCACGGCTCCACCCCGACGCCGGCCACGGCAGGGGGCCGAAGTGGGTGCGCTTGCGGAAGATCCTCCCGGCGAGGCGGGTGAACGCCTGCACGAACGCCAGGTTGCGGCCCCGGGCCATCACCCAGCCCACGACGCCGAAGATGATCGACTCCACGGTGGGCCGGTGAGCCGTCTTCTTCTGCACCACCTTGCGGCGCATGTGCACCAGGATGTCGGCGATCGGGATCTTGACGGGGCAGACGTCGTTGCAGGCGCCGCACAGGCTCGACGCGTACGGCAGCGACTTGTCGACCGCCGAGGCCATCCCCCGCAGCTGGGGGGTCAGGATCGCTCCGATGGGGCCGGGGTAGACCGAGCCGTACGTGTGGCCGCCCACCCGTTCGTAGACGGGGCACACGTTCATGCAGGCGGAGCAGCGGATGCACCGCAGCGCCTCGCGGCCCACGGGGTCGGCGAGCACCTTCGTACGCCCGTTGTCGAGCAGCACGACGTGCAGGTCCTGGGGCCCGTCGCCCTCGGTGACACCGGTCCAGATGGAGGTGTAGGGG
>JBHAES010000092.1:0-3719 GCA_041855725.1 Actinomycetota bacterium | reverse complement strand
GGCGCCGGACGACCCGGCTGCAGTCGACGGCGCCACGGCAGGTCCAGGAAGGATCGACGCCGCTCCGCGCGGCACCCCGGCCGGAGCCGCGACCACCGCCCCAGGACAGGTCGCCGCCGCGCCCGAGCAGAACCCGACCCTCACCGCACCTGCCTCCACCGCGGCCGACGTCACCGCGTCCACCGTCACCGCGACCGCCGTCACCCCTGCCGCCGAGTGGCCGCCGCCGACCACGGCCGCAGGCGCCCTGGCGCCGGCCCAGCCGCAGCCCGCCACCCCGGGCACCGTGTCCGCCTCCGAGATCGCGACGATCCAGCCGGCGGCGCCGACCGTCGCCGGGCACCCGCTCAGCCCTCGGACGGGGGAGCCGCGACGTCCGGCGCTGCTGGCGGCGGCGTGCGCGGTGCTGTACGGGGGTGCGGTGACTGCGGCCGCGGGCCTGCTGCAGGTGCTGTGGGACGCGGCGACGATCGCCGGGTTCCGCACCTCGGCCCGCCTGGTGACATGGTTCCCCGAGCTGGAGATCGTGTCGTTCCAGACGATCGTGCTGGTGCTGACGATCGGGCTCATCGGGGTGCTGGTGACCGGCACGGCCGGCGCCGCCGCCTACAACGCCTGGAACGGGCACCCGTGGACCCGGGTCGGCGGGCTCGTGGCGGTCGCGGTGTCGCTGCTCGCCCTCATGCTGAATCCCCTGGCCAGCACCTCGATCGTTCTCGTCGTGGCCGGAGCAGCGATGCTGTGGCTGCCGCAGCTCAACCCGTACCTCGCGGCCTGGCGCGCGATCCGGGAGCCCCACCAGGCCGCCCCGCACCTGGCCACCCACGTCCACTACGGGCCGCTCCCGAGGTACATCGTCTGATGGTCTCGTGGCAGAACCTGCTCCGCAGGCAGCTGGAGCGGGCCGCGTCCGACGCAGCCCGTACGGTGCAGCGCGAGGTCAACGGCGTCGTGCGCCGGGCGACGGGAGGCACCCGGGAGCCGTCCGACGAGCGGGGTGCGCCGAAGCTGTCGCGCCGCTACCCGGGCGACTACCAGGGCACCCCCCGCATCGTCTACGACCCGCACACCGGCCGCCACCCCGACCCTGGGGAGGTGGTGTGGGCCTGGGTCCCGTACGAGGACGACCCGGCCCGGGGCAAGGACCGGCCGGTGCTGCTCATCGGACGCGACGGCGACTGGCTGCTCGGCACCTACCTGTCGGCCACCGACCACACCGCCGACGCCGCCCAGGAGGCGACCCACGGCCGCCACTGGGTCGCGCTGGGCACGGGGGCGTGGGACGTGCGCCGCCGCGACTCGTACGCCCGCGTCGACCGGGTGGTGCGCATCCACCCTGACGACGTCCGCGGCCGCGCGGAGAAGCTCGACAAGGTGAGGTTCGACCAGGTGGCCGCCGGGGTGCGCAAGCACGCCTGAGCACCCTGTCGACCACGGCGTGACGCCCGCCGACCGCTCCCAGTGCCCCACGGACCAGGCGCAGGAGCCCGACTCGAGACCCGACGCAGGCCCCGCAAGCCGCCGGAGGCGCAGGGGACGGCCACCACGACGGGCGTCCCAGCCGGCCGCCCGCGACCCGTTCGACGACGTGCCCGACTTCGCGAGCCTGCTCGCCTCGGTACGGCCCGCCAGGTGTCGCACCTCTACCCGCAGCCGACGCGTGCTCCGACGCGGCAGCGCCCGACGCGGCGGCCCCTCTGCTCCTGATCCTGGCCGCGGCACGTGGGACCAGCGCAGGAGGACGCGACCGGCGTCCCCAGCTCGGGCGCGAGGCCGGCGCGGCGCACGACCCCTCGGAGACGGCCTTGATGGGCCTCGATGGCGCGACGGGAGGACCAAGCCCGGCAGCGGTTCCCCACCGACAGACCGGGCTCTTCCCGCACACCCCCACGTCCCCATCCCGACCCGGCACCGGGAGCCGCACCCGCCGAGCCCAGCGGTCACCCTTCGAGCCGAACGATCCCTCGTGGAGCCGGGCCCGGCTCCGGACGCGGCAGCCCGACTCGTGAAGCGACATCCGCCTCGACGGGTGCCAGGAGGTCATGGCGCCGGCCGACTGGTCGAGCGCTCCCCGCGGAGCGGGGCCTCGTACGCGCCCGGTGCCCGAGCGGCCGCGGCCCGGCTGCGTCAGGGGAACGGCACCGTGGAGGGCTGCTGCGGCCGTCCGTACGGTCAGCGACGCTTGCGCTTGGGCGGCTTGACGGTGATGCCGCCGCAGAAGGTGAACCCCTTGAGCTGGAGCACCCGGCGGCCCTGGGGCGAGCGCGTCTTGACGGTCACCGAGCCCAGCACGGCGCCGACGGAGTCGCGGACCTCGACGTCGTCGGGGACGATCACCGTGAGCCCACCGAACACGGCGCCGCAGGTGATGGTGATCTCGTCCGACGACCACACCGCGTCGGTGAGGTCGAGGGTGCTGCCCCCGAACAGCGAGACGCTGTAGATGCCGGCGGGCACGTGCCAGCCGCCGGTGCGAGTCGTGCCGGAGAAGACCGCCACCTCCCATCGGCTCGGCAGCTGCTGACCGGACGGTGCGGGCGCGGCCACCGGGGGCCGCGGCACCACCGCACCGCCGTGCCCGGCCGCGACCACGTCGGCGGTGGCCACGAGGTCGCGGGTCAACGGGATCAGGTCGTCGAACGTCACCGCCTGCCGGGCCTGGCCGGCTCGGGTGCGGTGGTCGTGCTCGGTGAGACGGCCGTCGGCGTACGCGGCGTCGAGGAGCCGTACGGCCCGCGCCCGGTCGTCGTCCGACACCCGCAGGTGCCCGCCGTACCTGGGCCCGACATCGGTGGGTTCCGCGCTCATGCCCGTCACCGTACGCCCCGCCGACCCCGCCGACGACCCCACCCGGGGACCGGTCCGTGGGACCAGCGGGAGACCCCTGACCCACCGACCCGCCGACCCGCCCGCCACGGTCCCCGCCCGTCGGGCCGCAGTGCCGTACGCACCGGGCGATGTCGCCACCGCCGCCACGGCCCCGCCCGCGGGGCTGCCGCCCCCGGTGACGGCCACCCGAGGTCGCGCCCGCCACCCAGACGGGCTATGCTGACCAGCGCAGCAGCCAGCCCCACCCAGGGGCCCGGGCCACGCGGGCGTAGTTCAATGGCAGAACATCAGCTTCCCAAGCTGACAGTGCGGGTTCGATTCCCGTCGCCCGCTCCACCTGACCAGCCACCACGTGAGGCCATCTCACCCGCCACGGCCGTGCCTGCGCACCTCGCGGTCGCGGGTCGTCATCGGGAGGTCGTGGCGAGCCGAGAGCACCGATCCGCGGCCGACGACGAGGCGTGACCGACCGGCTGCCCCGTACGACCACCTGGGTGACCCGCGCGAACCCAGCCGACGACCGCCGTCGCAGCCGGGACGTGGGAGCGGACCCTGGCCGGCCGAGCCGAGCGGGCGCGCCGATCCCACGTCACCGCGTCCAGCCTCACGAGGACCGGGTCGCGGCACACCTCCGAGGCACGGTGACATCCGAGGGGAACCACCGAGCCACCCGGTCACGGGGGCACCGGTCCACCGGGCGACGGCACGCTCACGCCCGGTCGTAGGCCTCGCGATGGGCGAGGACCTCCTCGGCGTGCTCCTCCACCCAGGCCCGCAGGACAGCGATGGGCCCGATGAGGCCGGTGCCCAGCGGGGTGAGGGAGTAGTCCACCCTCGGGGGTACCCCGAGGGTCTGCTCGCGGGCGACGAGACCGTCGCGCTCCATGGAG
>JBHAES010000091.1:0-2503 GCA_041855725.1 Actinomycetota bacterium | reverse complement strand
GTGGGCGCCGGCGGTCTCGAGCGCCTGCGCGACGAGGCGGGCGCCGATGGAGATGCGGGGCGCGTCCTTCTTGTCGGAGCGTGCGTAGGCGTAGTGGGGGATGACCGCCGTGATGTGCGCGGCCGAGGCGCCGCGGGCGGCGTCGAGCATCAGCAGCAGCTCGACCAGGTGCTCCTGCACCGGCGGCACCAGCGGCTGCACGATGAACACGTCACGCTTGCGGCAGTTGTCACGCAGCTGCACCTGCAGGCAGTCGTTCGAGAACCGCTCGAGCCGGGTGGGCGACAGCCGGATGCCCAGGATGCCGCACACCTCCGCCGCGAAGTCGGGGTGGGCCGAGCCCGTGAAGACGGTGATGTCGCTGCTCACGACGGGCAGCCTAGTGACATCGGGTGCCGGTCGCTCACGCTGCGGGCGCTTCGGGACGACCGATCGTCGCCCGCGACCACGACGAGCAGGTCGCGCACGTCGACCTTGGTGGCGCCGGCCGGGCCCGCCCTGAGCCTCGACGAGGTGGCCACCGTCGTGCCTAGTGAGCCCGCAAAGGCGCGGGGAAGCACAGTGTGACTGATCCTGTCAACCCTTCCAATTGCACGCTGGCTAGGAATGATGGAGTGGCCGCTCCCGCCTGGACGTGCTAGGATGGCCTGCGGGAAGGGGTCTAGCTGCTATGACTTTCACTGTCGGCGAAACAGTCGTGTACCCGAATCACGGCGCCGCTGTCATCGAAGACATCGAAACCCGCACCATCAAGGGAGAAGACAAGCTCTATCTGGTCCTGCGCATCGTGGGCCAGAGCGACCTCGTCGTCCGTGTGCCCGCCTGCAACACCGACCTCATCGGTGTGCGTGACGTGGTCGACGCCGAGGGGCTGGAGAAGGTCTTCGAGGTGCTGCGGGCTCCGCATACCGAGGAGCCGACCAACTGGTCGCGCCGGTTCAAGGCGAACCTCGAGAAGCTCCACTCGGGCAACGTGCTCAAGGTCGCCGAGGTCGTGCGCGACCTGTGGCGTCGCGAGCGCGAGCGGGGTCTGTCGGCGGGCGAGAAGCGCATGCTGGCCAAGGCTCGTCAGATCCTCGTGAGCGAGGTCGCGCTGGCCCGCCACGTGGCGGAGGACAAGGCCGAGGTGCTCCTCGACGAGGTGCTCGCCTCGTAGCCTCGCCCTGTGACATCGAACCCGGAGCCGGTCGTCGCCATCGTGGTGGCGGCCGGCTCCGGCGTGCGCCTCGGCGGTGAGGGACCGAAGGCCCTCCGGACGCTGTGCGGCCGCCCCCTCGTCTCGTGGTCGGTGGCGGCGATGGCCGCCGGCGGCGCCACGGCGGCGGTGGTCGTGGTCGCCGACGGCACG
This sequence comes from Actinomycetota bacterium, assembly GCA_041855725.1. Lineage (GTDB taxonomy): Bacteria > Actinomycetota > Actinomycetes > Propionibacteriales > Propionibacteriaceae > JBHAES01. The sequence continues at coordinate 1,155 of JBHAES010000091.1, read as the reverse complement.
CAGCCGTCGTACGAGGCGGTCGTCGCCGAGGCCCCCGTCCCCGTGACGCTCGTGGCCGGCGGCGCCAGCCGGCAGGAGTCGGTCGCCCGCGGGCTGGCGGCCCTGCCGCCGGGCACCGAGGTGGTGCTCGTGCACGACGCCGCGCGCCCGCTCGTGCCGACCGAGGTGGTGGCCGAGGTGGTGGCCGCCGTGCGAGCGGGTGCCGACGCGGTCGTGCCCGCGGTGCCGGTGACCGACTCCGTACGACGGGTCGACCACGACCGCTCCGAGGTCGTCGACCGCACCACCTTGCGGGCGGTGCAGACCCCGCAGGGCTTCCGGGCACGGGTGCTCGCCGCGGCCCACGCCGCCGCCGACCGCACCGACCACACCGACGACGCCTCGGTCTGCGAGGCGTACGGCGTCCCCGTCACTCTCGTGCCCGGGTCGTCCGACGCCCTCAAGGTCACCAGGCCCGTCGACCTCGTGCTCGCCGAGGCGATCCTCGCCGACCGTGGCGAGACACCCCAGACCGACCCGAGAGGAGACCGGATGCAGGACCTGCGGGTCGGGGTCGGGAGCGATGCGCACCGGCTCGAGGCGGGCCGGGCGTGCTGGGTGGCCGGGCTGCTGTTCCCCGACGAGCCGGCGGGGCTCGTCGGCCACTCCGACGGCGACGTCGCCTGCCACGCCGTCTGCGACGCGCTGCTGTCGGCGGCCGGGCTGGGGGACCTCGGCTCCCACTACGGCACCGCGGCGCCGGAGTGGGCGGGTGCGGCGGGCGTCGCGTTCCTCGCCGAGACGGCGCGGCGGCTGCGCGCCGCGGGCTGGCGGATCGGCAACGTCGCCGTGCAGGTGGTCGGCAACCGGCCCCGGCTCGGCGCGCGTCGCGCGGAGGCGGAGCACGTGATGACGCAGGCGCTCGGTGCGCCCGTCACCCTCAGCGCCACCACCACCGACGCGATGGGCTTCACCGGCCGCGGCGAGGGCGTCGCCGCCGTCGCCACCGCGCTGGTGATCCGCGAGGCGTCCTGACCGGTGCGACGCGTCGCCCTGGCCGTCCCGGTGGCAGCCGTCGCGCTCGCGCTCAGCGGCGGCCTGCCCGTACGGCTGCCGCCCGCCGGCCGACCCCGGCCGACCGCCGCGACGGGGTCGGTCCCCGAGCCGGGGCCAGCG
>JBHAES010000090.1:0-8350 GCA_041855725.1 Actinomycetota bacterium | reverse complement strand
CTGCCACTCGACCATCAGGCAGAAGGCCGCCAGCACACCGAGGACGACGACGACGCTCTGCAGCGTACTGCTCGACTGACGGCTCACGATGCACCAGCGTACCGGGAACCGGCGCCACGCCCGGCCGGCGGGCCGCGGCGCGGCGCCCCCGGGCCTGTGGCCCCATACTGGGCTCATGCGTGCGCGCGACTTCCCGTTCTTCGACACGAGGTTCGCCGCCTTCGCCCACCGCGGCGGTGCCACCTACGAGCCGAACGCGGGGCGCGAGAACACCCTGGCGGCGTTCCGGACGGCGGTCGGCCTGGGCTACCGCTATCTCGAGACCGACGTGCACGCCACCCGTGACGGCAGGCTCATCGCCTTCCACGACGACCGCCTCGACCGGCTGACCGACCTGCGCGGCCGGGTCGCCGACCTCACCGCGGCCGACATCTCCCACGCCCGGGTCGGCGGCACCGAACCGGTTCCCACCCTCGACGCGCTGCTCGAGGCCTTCCCCGACGCCCGGTTCAACCTCGACCTGAAGAGCTCGGCGGCCGTCGAGCCGCTCGTTCGGACCATCGAGTGGCACCGGGCCCACGACCGGGTGTGCGTCGCGTCGTTCGACGTGGCCCGGCTGCGGGCGTTCCGCCGGCTCATGGGTCGACGGGTGCCCACCGTGGTGAGCGCGGCCGGCATCGTCTACAACGCGTACGTGCCCGTGGCGCCGAGGCTGTTCAACTCCCCCGGCGTCACGTTCCAGCTGCCGGTGAGCCAGCGGTTCCGGGGACGGGAGGTGCGTGCCCTCACCCCCCGGCTGGTGGCCCACGCCCACGCGACCGGCAAGGTGGTGCACGTGTGGACCATCGACGACCCGGCCCAGATGGAGGAGCTCATCGACCGAGGGGTGGACGGCATCTTCACAGACCGGATCGACCTGCTCAAGGATGTGCTGCAGCGACGCGGCCTGTGGGAGGGGACGGCATGAGCGAGGTCAGCGAGGTGGAGGTCGGGCGGCTCAGCGGCCCTCGGGCCCTGACCGACGACACCCCCACCGACTGGCGGCGCATCGTCGCCTGGGCGATGTGGGACGCCGGCACCCAGCCGTTCAACACCGTCATCACCACGTTCGTCTTCTCGGTCTACATCACCTCCAGCGCGTTCGGGCCCACCAACCAGACCTCCATGGCCCTAGCGGTCGCCACCACCGCCGCCGGGTTCCTCGTCGCCGCCCTCGCCCCCGTGCTGGGTCAGGACGCCGACCGTACGGGCCACACCGTGCGCAACCTGCGCCTGCTCACGTGGGGCGTGGCCACCATCTCGGCGGCGCTGTTCCTCGTCCGGCCCGAGCCGGCGTACCTGTGGCTGGGGCTCGGGCTGCTCGGGGTCGGGTCCATCGTCTCCGAGATCGCCGGCGTCAGCTACAACTCCACCATCGACCAGGTGGCCGGTCCTCGCAACGTCGGCAAGGTGTCCGGTTTCGGGTGGGGCATGGGCTACCTGGGCGGCATCCTCGTGCTGCTGCTGCTCTACCTCGGGCTCATCCAGCCCCCGGTCGGGCTGTTCGGGGTGACCGACGCCGACGCCCTCGACGTGCGGGTGTCGATGCTGGTCTGCGGGGCCTGGACGCTCGTGTTCACGATCCCCACGTTCCTCACGCTGCGCGACCGGCCACCGGTCGCCGAACCGGTCCGCGGCGGTGTCGTGGGCGCCTACCGCGAGCTGGGCCGCACCATCGCCGGGCTGTGGCGCACCGACCGCACGACGGTCTACTTCCTCATGGCGTCGGCGCTGTTCCGCGACGGGCTGGCCGGCGTGTTCGCGTTCGGCGCCGTGATCGCCTCCGGCACGTTCGGGTTCTCGGCCGGCGAGGTGATCGTCTTCGGTGCCGTCGCCAACGTCGTGGCCGGCCTGGCGACCATGGCGTTCGGCCTGCTCGACGACCGCCTCGGCCCCCGTACGGTGATCATGGCCTCGCTGGCCGCGCTCACCGTGGTGGGCACCTTGATCTTCGTCCTCCACGACCGCGGCCCGACCGTGTTCTGGGTGCTGGGCCTGGCCATGACGGTGTTCGTGGGCCCGGCGCAGTCGGCGTCGCGCACCTACCTGGCCCGGCTGATCCCCGAGGGCCGCTCCGGGGAGGTGTTCGGCCTCTACGCCACCACCGGCCGGGTCGTCTCGTTCGTCGCCCCCGCCGCGTTCGGGGCGATGATCGTGCTCGGGCAGGCGGTGACCGGTCAGGAGAACACCCAGTACTGGGGCATCCTGGGTATCGTCGTGGTCATCGCCGCCGGGCTCGTGGTCATGACGCGGGTGCGGCCGCCCGCCTGACGGTCCTGCGCCGGCCACAGCCCTGGCAGGGAATCTGGACCCGACGGCGGGCGTTGTGCGCCACGTACGTCGACGGGAGGAGACCGATATGGCAGACCGCGCGCTGCGAGGCACCGGCCTCGGGTCCAAGAGCTTCGAGGACGACACCAACATCGACTACGCCGCCCGTCAGGAGATCGGCTTCGACTGCCCCAACGGCCACCACCACACGGTCATGTTCGCCGCCGAGGCCGACCTGCCGCTCGAGTGGGAGTGCCCCAAGTGCGGCCGGGTGTCGCTGCGCTCCGACGGCTCCCGCGCCGACGAGAAGGAGGTCAAGCCGCCGCGCACCCACTACGACATGCTGCGCGAGCGTCGCTCGATCCCCGAGCTGGAGGAGCTGATGGCCGAGCGGCTCGCCCTGCTGCGCTCCGACGACTGAACCCGCCGGGGGGCGCCGCGTCGGGGAGGTGGGTGCGGCCTGCGCTGAGCGCCGGTGGGTGACGGTACGCGACGGCCCGCAGGCGGAAGGGGCTGGGTCCGCGGCGAACCGTCTCATTTCCTTCGTCGACCGCCAGGAATTCATCGCGCGCACATGCGAAAGACCTCGCCTCGCTTTTGCTCGACGAACGAACGCTGAGCGCTCTCCAGGAGAACCGCCACGAGGACTTCCTCCGGGCGAGATCCACCCTCCTGTGCCGTCACCTCAACGATTTCCTGGCGGCTCGCACCGCATACGGTCACGAGGACTCGCCTCCGCTGGCGGACTTCATCGTCGACGGCGGCGATTCGAAAGAGCCGCTGCTGTGAACGAGGCGAGAGGCTCGTGGTACCGGCTCAGGGAGAATCCGGCGACGTCATACTGAAAACGCCGGACAGTCAGTTTCCGAACCTTCCCGCCAACGAGCTGACGGTGATGAAACTGGCCGGAATCGTCGGCATCGAAGTGCCCGAAGTGAAGTTGCGCCGTCGTAGCCAGGTCGACGACCTCAGTGAAGGCGTCTGGCCGTCCGATGAGGATATGGCCTACACCATCCGCCGCTTCGACCGGACCGGCGACAGCCGAGTCCACATCGAGGATCTCGCCCAGGTCCTCGGGCGATTCGGCATGGGCGAGAACAAGTACGGATCGAATGTCGAAACCGTCGCCGGCATCGCCTTCCGCGGACACGACCACGATTCCCTGCGGGAGACGATTCGGCGAACCGTCTTCAACCTTCTCGTCGGCAACGGCGACGCCCATCTGAAGAACTGGTCGCTGATCTACCCTGATCGGAAGTCGGCGAAGCTCTCCCCCGCCTACGACCTCGTCTCCACGGCCGTCTACCCCAACCATGCCGAGCTCGGCCTTCTCTTCTTCGGCGACGACCGGCTCCTGGACCGACGCGCGCAGCGACATGCCCGAGGACGTCGCCCGGTGGATCGACGAACACGCCGCCCAGACCCGCTCGCGGCTGCTGGGTCGATCCGCCTGAACGCGGCTAAGCCTCCGGGCGCTTGGCCGCGCCCATCCCGGCCCATCCGCCGTCGAGGTAAAAGCACGGATCCAGCAGGCGGTAGCCGCGCTCCCCGGCCCCGACGGCCTCGGAGAGGATGTCGGCGGCCAGGACGCGGCCGTAGACGAAGGCCTCGCCGCTCTCGAAAGCCACTGCGTCGTCGAATTCGCATTCGAGGTGGGCCGTGCACTCCGCTATGCGGGGAACGGCGACCCGCTCCGACTCCAGGAACGTCAGCCCCGAGGCGTCGATCCGCTCCTGGCCCTGGAACGCGATGATCGACCATGCGAGCGGAGCGAGCCCCTCGGGCAGGACGTTGACCACGAACTCGCCCGTCCGGGTGATGTTCTGATAGGTCGTGTGCTCGCGATTGCACGCGAAGCCCACCGTCAGCGGATCGAAGGCCATCACCGCCAGACAGCTCTTGGGCGCGAGATCCAGGGCGCCGTCGGCGCCGCGACTCGTGACGAGCGTGATCTGAGACGGCAGCGGGGAAGGATGCCACTCCCATTTGTCCATGGGAATCGATGCGAACTCCATTCCCATAGTGTAGGCGCGTCAGTGTAGACCACGCTCCCGCCCCGACGCGGGCTTCCTCGAAGAGGCCGACTTCCGCCCGGGGGCGGGCGTGACCGCGGCCGGCCTGCTCAGCACGCCTGGGACCGGCTTCCGCGCGGGCCCGCAGCGGCATGTCCGACCGGGCTTCCGCGGGGAGCGGGCGTCAAGTGCGCGGCGGCCTCAGGGCCACAGCAGCACCTTGGTTGCCCGGCGCTCGTCCATCGCCGCGTAGGCTTCGGCGACCTCCGACAGCGGCAGTTCGAGGTCGAAGACCCGCCCGGGATTGATCTTCCGGTCCAGAACCAAGCCGACGAGGCGCTCGAGATAGGCCCGCACGGGTGCGATCCCACCCCACACCCCGACGTTGTTCCAGAAGAGCTCGGAGGAGTCGAGGCTCCCGTGCGGCACGCCGACCACGCCGACCATACCTCCCGGTCGCACGCATGCGGCAGCCTGTTCGCGCGCATCCTGAGTGCCGACCGCTTCGACGACTCCATCGGCACCGATCCCATCCGTCAATTCGCGCACCTTCTGCGCACCGTCCTCGCCGCGCTCGGCGACGACGGCGTCCGCACCGAATTCCTTAGCGATGGCCTGACGGTCGGGATGTCTGCTCATCGCGATGACGGGGTTCGCGCCGAGTTCCTTAGCCGCCATGACCGCGCACAGTCCCACCGCGCCATCGCCGACGACGGCGATGCTCCTGCCCCGTTTGGCCAGCGCCGTCACCGCACCGTGCCAACCGGTGCATGCGACGTCGGAGAGCGCCAGCAGGCTGGAGACGAGCTCGCCGTCCACTCCGCCGGGAATGGCGACCAGCGTCCCGTCGGCATTGGCCACGCGGATCTTCTCTGCCTGGCAGCCATCGTAGAACGTGCGGTTCTGACAGTTGGCCGTCGCCCCCTTGTCGCAGACGGGGCAGGTGTTGTCGCTCGTCGTGAATCCGCCGACCACGAAATCGCCCAATCTGACGTTCTTCACCGCATCGCGGATCTTCTCGACGACGCCCACGTACCCGTGGCCGATCGGCGTCGGTTCGGTCACCTCGCCTATGCCGCGACAGCTCCACAGGTCCGAGCCGCACACGCACGTGGCGACCGTGCGGACGATCGCATCGGTCGGTTTGAGGATCTGCGGATCCTTCCGCCTTTCGAAACGGACGTCCCGTTCGCCATAGATGATTGCTCCACGCATTTTCATTCACCTCCGTCGAATATCCGGAACTACCTTGATCGTCACGGCCTGCGGCGTGGAGCCGCTCTCGAGTTGATCCGCCAGCTCATCTGAGGTCATGGGCAGATTCGTTCGAACGTCCACCGGATGCCTGTTCCACATGGCCGTGAGGATGACTTTGGAGTCTCCTCGGGTGGAGCGGAACGTTTCGGGTTTCAGAAGATCCACGAACTCTTGTCCCGGAGCGATCGTCAGGCGGGCGGCTTCGATCAGCCGCTGAACGGATGCGGACTCCTCGCCCGCGACGACGAGCTTCGCCATGTCGCGAAGGTCCCTTTGCGAATCTGTGATGCCCAGAGCCTCGGCTCCCACGCTCGTTCGCCAGAACCACCTGTTCATCAGCTCGAGGTTGCGGTCGTGCGGCTTGGGGAACAGCGCGAAGAGCCTGGTGAGGACCAAAAGCTGGAAGCGGAAGGGCAGGAAGGCCATGTGCGGCACGCCCGCCGTCTGCTGGAGGAACCGAATCGCGCTCGTACAGGGGGGCGCTCAGCCCTCGATCTCGCCCTGCAGCACGATCGCCTGGGTCGCGGGGGCGTTGGCGTCGGGCACCGTCTCGCCGCGGATCACCGTGTCGGGGTGCGCCCGGGCCCGCAGCGCGCCCAGGTCGACGCCGCTGCCGGCCGCGGCCCGGGTCGCGACCCATGCCGCGAGCCGGCGCGCCAGCGGACGGGTGAACGGCACCAGGAAGAACAGGCCCGCCACGTCGGTGAGGAACCCGGGCAGCATGAGCAGCAGGCCGCCGACCAGCACGAGCGCGGCGTCGGCCAGCTCGCCGGCGGGCAGCCGGCCCGACTCGAACGCCGACACCAGCGCCCGCCACGCCCGGGCGCCCTCACGCCGCCACAGCCACGCGCCCAGCACGCCCATGCCGACGAGCGCCACGAGGGTCCAGCCCCAGCCGACGACCTCCCCGGAGCGCAGGATCACCGCGACCTCGGCGACCGTGACGGCGAGCATGCCGAGCGCCAGGAGCGGCAGGGAACCCGGCCGCTGACGTCGCCGCGGCTGCGGTCCTGGCTGGTGCGTGGTCACGTGACCTCCTTCGTCGGGGGGCCGACTCGGCCGGTCCCCATTGTTACCCATGGTGCGGTCGAACCCCAGGTTCGCCCTCGGCCGGGTCTCGGTCGGCCGGCCGGCGGCGGTCCCGCCAGGCGGCCGCGACGGCGAGGGCGAGCCCGACGAGCGTGCCCGCGAGGAGCCCGCCCTCCACCCACGGCCCGTACGCGATCGCCGGGGTGACCGTGGAGCGCACGGGCATGGCGACGGAGGTGGAGTCGGCGGTGCGCTCCTGGGTCAGGTAGGCCACGGTGCCGTCGGCGTGCACGTACCCCGACAGGGCGTTGGTGGTGGCGACGAGGATCTCGCGCCGGGTCTCCATGGCGCGCACCCGGGTGATCGCGAGCTGCTGGTGGATCTGCCCGGTGCCGGCGTAGGTGGCGTTGTTGCTCTGGACGGTGACGACCTGCGCCCCGCCGCCGGTCGCGGCGTCGCCGAGCACCATCTCGCGCACCGTGTCGTCGTAGGCGAGCTCGAAGCAGATGAGCACCCCGACCCGGGTCTGGCCGTGGCGGGGGACGTCGACGGCCAGGACGCCCGGCCCCGTGCCCGGGACGCTCTGCGCCCCGACGAGGCGCAGCATCGGGATGAGCGGCAGCAGCTGCTCGCGGAAGGGGATCCACTCCCCGAACGGCACGAGGTCACGCTTGTGGTAGCGGGCGGTGACCCCGGCGGCGGGGTCCCACCACAGGGCCGTGGTCTGGCGCTGGTCGACGCCGGGTCCCTCGGTGACGGCGCCGACCAGGACCGGGACGCCCGCCGTCCGGGACGCGGTCTGGATCACGGCGCGGGTCTCGGGGTCGAGCAGCGGGTCGATGTCGGTGGAGTTCTCGGGCCAGAGCACGAAGTCGGGCACCGGCACCTCCCCGGCGCGGGCCTTCGCCATGAGGGTGACGGTCTCGGAGAGGTGGTTGTTGGTCACCGACCGCTCCCGACCCAGGAACTCGAGGCCGACGCCGTCGACGTTGCCCTGCACCATCCCCACGGCGACCGGCGCGGCGGCGTCGGGGGCCGGGCGGTAGAGGCGGCCGCCGAGCCCGGCCGCGGCGACCGCGACGATCCCGGCGGCAGCGACGGCACCGCGCCACCGCAGCCGCCGTGGCTCGGTGAGCCAGGTGAGCAGCACCCACGCGACGAGCTGGCAGGTGAGCGCCACCACGTACGACACCCCTGGCACGCCGAGGATCGGGTAGAGCCCGTTGACGGGGGCGTCGGCGCCGGCGAACGCCAGCCGTACCCACCCGAACCCGCCGAACGGCACGCGGGAGAAGAGGGCCTCGACGAGCAGCCAGCCGCCGGCGGCGACCAGCGGCCACCACGGCAGGTGCAGGGCGAGCCGCACCAGCACGGCGAGCAGCAGGAACCAGAGCGCCTCGAACGTCACCAGCGCCACCGCCACCGGCACGGCGATCACCGACGCCCACCCGACGGCGAGGGTGAGCAGCGCCAGGCCGTAGAGGTAGCCGAGGCCGGCGGCGCGCCGCAGCGACACCCCGTGCACCGCGACGGTCAGCGCCGCCACCCCGGGCGCGACCAGCGGCCACAGGTTGAACGGCTGGAACGCGAGCGCCGTGGCGAGCCCGCCCGCCACCGCCAGGCCGCACCGCGCCCAGGGCCCGAGCCCGGCGGCGGTCACGGTCGGGGCGCTGCTGGTCTGGGTCACCCGGCGAGCGTACCGGCAACGGCTGAGACGGTACGCCAGCGCCGCAGGCCGACGG
>JBHAES010000089.1:0-4874 GCA_041855725.1 Actinomycetota bacterium | reverse complement strand
GAGACCTACAACCTGCTCAGCGTCCCCGGCCTGGTGGCGCTGCTCGCGGCCGTGTGGGCGATGGGCAGCGCGCAGCGGGGCAAGCGGTTCTGGGCTTGGCTGCCGCTGGCCGGGGCCTACCTGGTGGCCGCTTTGTTTGGGGCGCAGCGCCCCTTCGCGCCCGTGGCGGTGGGTGCCGCGTTCGCCGTCGTGGTGCTGCTGTGGGCCAGCCTGCGGCGGGTGCTCCGGGGGGCCCGCTGGTCGCCGTCGAGCACGAGGCCGCGGCCGCTGCGGCTGCTGGGTGGGGCGGCGGTGCTGCTGGCCGCGGTGCTGGCCGCCCAGGCCGTCGCGCCCACCCTCACCGAACGCACCACGCTGCGCGCCGCCGTCGACCCCGAGGTCGACCTCAAGCAGTACGCCTCGCCGCTGCAGGGCTACCGGGCCAACATCACCGAGCACCGCGCCACGACGCTGCTGCGCGTCACCGGTGTCGCCCCGGAGGGCCTGATCCGGGTCGCGACCCTGGACCGCTACGACGGTCTAAGTTTCCGCGTCGGCAGCCGCGAGGACGAGGCGTTGGAGGCGACCACCTTCACCCGCGTCGGGCAGTGGATCGCCGATGACGGGGCCGAGGCCATCGAGACCGTCGAGGTCGGGGTCGAGGAGTACCGCGGGGTTTGGGTGCCGACGGTGGGGCGCACGACGTCGATCTCGTTCAGGGGCGAGCGGGAAATCGGGCTGGGGGAGAACTTCTACTACAACGCGGCCGCGGGCACGGGCATGGTGTCGGTGGGCCTGGCCGCGGGCGACACGTACACGCTGACGGCCCGCGTGCCGACTCGCCCCAGCGACGAGGTGATCGCCGCGGCGCGGGCCGGCAGCCATCCGCTGCCCGAGGCTTCTGGCGTGCCCACCGAGGTCGCCTCGTTGGCGCGCCGCTGGACGCTGGGCACCACGACGCCGGGGGCGGCCGCGCTGCGGCTCGAGGCCGAGCTGCGGCAGGGCTACTTCAGCCACGGGCAGGTGGCCCAGGGCGAGGTGCCTTCGCTGCCGGGGCACAACGCCAGCCGGCTCGCCGCACTGCTGCGCGATCCGCAACGGATGGTCGGCGACCACGAGCAGTACGCCGTCGCGATGGCCCTGATGGCGCGCGAGGTCGGCATCCCGGCGCGCGTGATCTACGGCTATCGCGTCTCCTCCGGCAACGTCACCGGCGACGATGTGGGCGCCTGGCCCGAGCTGTATTTCGCGGACCTCGGCTGGGTCACGTTTGACCCGACCCCGCCGAAGGATCGGGTTTTGGTCGACGAGGTGGCGCCGCAGCCGCCCGAGCCGCAGCCCTACGTCGAGAACCCGCCGCCGCCCCCGCAGCGCCCGAACGTCCCGCCGTCGGACGAGGACCTTCCGACCGACCCGGGCGAGGCGCCCCGCCCCGACCGGGGCATCAACTGGGCGCAGCTGGGGACCTGGTTCCTGCTGTTTGGGGTGCCGCTGCTGACCGTCGTGGTGCCGATCGTGCTGATCTTGGCGTGGAAGCTGCGCCGCCGGGCTCGTCGGCTGGGGGCGTCGGTGATCGCTAACCGGGTGGCCGGGGCGTGGGACGAGCTGGTCGACCAGGCCCGCGATCTCGGCCGGTCGCCGTCGGCCACCGCGACCCGCAGCGAGCAGGCCGACGCGATGCTGAGCGGGTTCGCGAAACTGCCCGAGCAGGAGACGATCGCGCTGGCGCGGGAGGCCGACTGGCTGGTGTTCGCGCCCGGGGAATCGACCCCGGAGGCGGTGAACCGGTATTGGGCGGCCGTGGATGGGCTGCGCCGCGCGATGCGCGGCTCGGTGCCGTGGCCACGTCGGCTGGCGTCGTGGCTATCGACCAGATCGCTGCGGCGTCGCTAACCGGCAATGAGCGGTGCCTGGATACCCCCGTCGGGTGACCCCATGGGCGGTAGGCTCGGACACCGAGACTCGGCACAACAGGGGGAGAAGGTGATGATGCGAGGCGCCACTGTGGCCCGGCTTGGGCGACGCCTAGCGGCGGCGGGCATCGATGCGCTGCCGGTGGTCGCGGTGCTGGGGCTGAGCACGCTCCTGTTGAGCCTCTTTCCCGATCCGCTTGGGGCCTCCATCGTGTGGATCGCCTCGGGCCTGGGGATCACGGCCTATGGGTTGTACCGCTGGTGGTCCTATGGGATGCGCGGCGCCGGGCTGGGAGCGCGGGTGATGGGCCTGCGGCTGGTGTCGATGGACACCGGGGAGCCAATCGGCTGGTGGCGCTACGTGATCCGAATGCTGGTGCTGTACGTGGCGCTTGCCACCGGCGTCGGCGGGGTGGCGCTGCTGATCTTCCTGGCGCTGCATCCGCGCCGCCAGGGCTGGCACGATCTGGCGGTGCGCGCGCTGGTCGTCGAGCCGCGCGCCAGCGAGGTTGCGCTGAGGGAGCCGAGGACGGCCACCGCGGGCCTGCCGGCCGAGTACGCCGGCTTCGACCCGCAGCAGGCCCAAGGGGCCGGCGCGCCGCAGGAGATGGAGGCCATCAAGGTGGTCAACCCGCAGCGCGCGGCGGTGTCGACTCCGGTGTGGGCCTCCTTCGACGACGACACGGTTGAGCACGGCGACGCCGAGGGCGAGGATGAGCCTCCCGCGCAGGCGCCGTGGCCGGCGTCGCAGGGCGCCACGCAGCCGGGCCGCCGTAGCCACATGGCGTGGATCCCGCTGCCCACCCCGACTTCGGTGATCGAGCCGTCCCCGGCCACGATCCGCGCCCGCCGTGCGGCCGAGGAGGCCGCGGAGTCGGCATGCGGTCGGCCGGGCTATGAGGGCTGGTTCGTCCGGCTCGACGACGGCCGCGAGGTGGACTTGAACGTCACGGTGCTGCTGGGTCGCAACCCGCAGAAGTCCCCCGGCGACCCGGAGGTCCACCTGGTCCCATCGTCGGGCGATGGACGCAAGATTTCCCGCACCCACCTGCTGATCGGCACCGACCAGGGCGGGGTATTCGTGATCGACCGCGGCTCGACGAACGGCACCGCCGTCGTCGCCCTCTCGGGTGACCTAGAGGCCTGCCCCCCGGGCGTGGCGGTGCGGGTACGCGAGGGCCAGCAGGTCTCGTACGGCAACCGCTGGTTCACGGTCCTGCGCCGCGTCGCGACCGCTGCCGGTTGAGCGGCCGGCGCGGCGCCCCGCGTCGCCCCTTCGTCGGCCCTCATCCATCCCTTCCCCTCGCAATTCCCCAAGCCCTTCGCCTCCGCGTTGCCACCATCCCCGCCCCGCTTTCGTGTCGCTCCTATGCATCCGCCCGCTTTCGGGTCGCTCCTATCCTTCCGCCCGCTTTCGGGTCGCTCCTATCCTTCCGCCCCGATTCGGGTTGCTCCTATGCATCCGCCCCGCTTTCGGGCCGCCGCCATCCTTCCGCTCCCGCTTTCGCGTCGCATCGTCCCTGCGTCGCATCACCCCCATCCTTCCGCCCCCGTGGCCCAAAAGTGACCACTGGTCGATTCTGGGCTGTCTATTCGCTAGGAGCGTCCACTGGTCGCTTTCGGCCCCGGGTGCAAAAGTGACCACTGGTCGGTTGTGTTGCGTCTAGTGGGTGAAAGTGACCGGTGGGCGATTTCGGCTCCGGGGGCTAGGTGGCGGTCGATGCCCTCCCGCCCCGAAGTGCAAAAGTGACCGCTGGTCGGTTTTGGGGTGTCTATTCGCTAGGAGCGTCCACTGCTTGCTGCTCCGTGCGGTGTCGTCCGATGCGTGTCGGGGCGAGGTTCGCCGTCCCGCTCGGGCCTGCGCCACTGGGGTGCAAAAGTGACCGCTGGTCGTTTTTCGGGTGTCTATTCGCTAGGAGTGTCCATTGGTCGCTTTCGGCCCCGGGTGCAAAAGTGACCACTGGACGGTTGTGGTGCGTCTAGTGGGCAAAAGCGGCCAGTGGGCGATCCTGCCGACGGGGCGTCGGGTGGGCGTCGGGCGATTCTGGTGAATAGACGGCTCATATTCGACCTGTGGTCGGTTTTGGGTCCGGGGTGGCGTGGGGCGTCGGGTGGGCGTTGGTCTATTCTGGTGAATAGACGGCTCAAAATCGACCAGTGGTCAGTTTTGGGGCCGGGGCGACGGGAGCGGCTCCGTGGGTTCAGGGACTCCGCTGATCAGGTGGGGCGGGACGCTTTGGGGTCGCTGGTTCGGGGGCCAAGGGCGGGCGTGCGCATCTTTCTCGTGGGAGAGGTGGTTTCGGTGGGTGTGGGTGCGGGTGTTTCTCGTGGGAGAGGTGGTTTCGGTGCGGGTGTTTCTCGTGGGAGAGGTGGTTTCGGCGGGTGTGGGTGCGCGTGTTTCCCGTGGGAGATGCGGTTCCGCGGTTAGGGGTTCTCGCGCTGCGGCGGGCATTCCGGATATTTCAGTGGGGCGGTTCCGCGGGTTAGGGGGCTCTTCTGTTTGACGCCTTCACCGCGGGCCAGGCAGGGGAGGCGGTTCCGCGGGTTAGGGGGCTTCCTGCTTGAGTGTCGGCAACGCGAAATCAGCCGCCCGAGTCGCGAAGGTCAGATCTGTTGGCCGCCGCCGATGAGGAGCATGCGGAGGCGGTAGTTGTGGGGATTGCGGAACCCGCGGGCGATGCGCTGGTGGAGTGCTACGTATCCGAGGGTTGGTGGGAACGCGCTGGTAGCCTGATCCCATGAAGGCGACGATTGACTCCGGCGGGCGGCTTCTGCTGCCGAAGGCCTTGCGCGACTCGCTGGGCATCATGCCTGGCAGCGTCGTTGATATCTCCCCTTACAACGGCGGGCTGCACATCACTCCTGGGGGGCGGACCGCTCGCTTGGTGGAGGCGCCCGACGGGGGGCTCGTCGCCGTATCGGACCAACCGGTCACCGACGACGTGGTGTTTGCTCTGATCGATGCAGGCCGTCGGTGAGTCT
>JBHAES010000088.1:0-9435 GCA_041855725.1 Actinomycetota bacterium | reverse complement strand
AGGTCGCGGACCGCGCGATCGAGACCACGTGCACCGTGGGGCGAACGGTCAAGAACGGTGCGACAGTGGAGCACACCTTCGGCCCGGTCGTGGGTGCGGTCGGCGAGTGACGGCGAGCTAGCCGGCACCGCGGGCGGCGCTCCCGGGCACCGCGTCGGCGGGGTCGGCCGGCCCGGTGGGGTCGGGTCCGTCGGTGGAGCTCGCGCTGCGCAGCAAGGAGCTGGCGGTGGCACGGTTCTTCGAGCGGCGCACCAAGGAGGAGCGGGTCACCCGGTCGTGGCGCGGTGGCGGCGGCACGGTCGGGCACGCCGGGTCACGGGCCGCGGGCCGCGAGGCGGGACGCCGCGCCGACCTGCACCAGCGGGGGCGACGCCGCGGCCTCGGCCCGGGCGGTTCTGACGGAGCGTCCTGACGCCCGCCGGGCGCGGGTGCGGTCAGAGCACCCGTGCCACCGCGGTGCAGACGTGGTCGATGTTGCGGCTGTTGAGGGCCGCCACGCACAGCCGGCCGGCGTCGGTGCCGTAGACGCCGAACTCCTCGCGCAGCCGCACCATCTGGTCCCTGGTGAGGCCGGAGTAGCTGAACATGCCGACCTGGCGGGTGATGAAGCTCATGTCGGCGGTGACGCCCGCCGCCTGGAGCCCGTCGACGAGGGCCGCGCGCATCGCCTTGATGCGGTCCCGCATCCCGCCGAGCTCCTGCTCCCACCGGGCGCGCAGGTCGGGGTCGCCGAGCACGCGGGCGACCACGGCGGCGCCGTGGGTGGGCGGGTTGGAGTAGAGGGTGCGGATGACCACCTTCACCTGCGACAGCACCCGGGTGGCCTGGTCACGGTCGGCGCACACGACCGACAGGCCGCCGACGCGCTCCCCGTACAGCGAGAACGACTTCGAGAAGCTCGTCGCCACGAGGAACGGCAGGCCGGCGGCGACGAGCTTCCCCACCACGTAGGCGTCCTCGACCACGCCCTCGGCGAAGCCCTGGTAGGCCATGTCGAGGAACGCGGTGTGGCCACGGTCGGCGACGACCTGCACGACCCGGTCCCAGTCGGCGGGGCCGAGCTCGCTGCCGGTCGGGTTGTGGCAGCGGGCGTGCAGCACGACCACGGTGCCGGGGGCGGCGGCCTCGAGGTCGGCGACCATGCCGTCGACGTCGACCGACCGGGTGGCGGCGTCGAAGTAGCGGTAGGTGCCCACCGCGAACCCGGCGCGCGAGAACAGCGCCTGGTGGTTCTCCCACGACGGGTCCGACACGAGCACGCCCGCGTCGGGGGCGGCGAGCCGCAGCAGACCGGCGCCGATCCGCAGCGCGCCGGTGCCGCCGAGGGCCTGCACGGTGACGACCCGGCCGCTGCGCACCGCGTCGGAGTCGCCGCCGAAGACGAGGTCCTTGACGGCGGTGACGTAGGCGGGCAGGCCGTCGATGGGCAGGTAGCCGCGGGACGCGGGGGCTGCCGCGAGCTCCTGCTCGGCGGCCCTCACGCACTCGAGGAGCGGGATCCGGCCCTGGTCGTCGAGGTAGACACCGACGCCCAGGTTCACCTTGGCGGGGTTCTGGTCGGCGTGGAACGCCTCGGTGAGGCCGAGGATCGGGTCACGGGGGGCCAGCTCGATGCCCAAGAGCACTGCCATGGTGGTCGCCTTTCACGTCTCGTACGACGTGCACACCCTACGGCCTCACCTCACCGAGCCGCCTGCGACTTCCATCCGGTGGCCGACGGGCCCGGGACCGGTCAGCCGGCCGCGGCGGGGGTGGGCCGGGTGGCCAGCGCGGCCGCCTGCCGCATCGCCTCGAGCATGCTGTCGACCTTGACGACGCCCTTGCCGGCGATGTCGAACGCGGTGCCGTGGTCGACCGACGTGCGGATCACGGGCAGCCCGACGGTGATGTTGACGCCGTCCTCGATGCCGAGCACCTTGACCGGGCCGTGTCCCTGGTCGTGGTACATCGCCACGATGAGGTCGTAGTCGCCCCGGCCGGCCAGGTAGAAGGCGGTGTCGGCGGGCAGCGGGCCGACGGCGTCGACGCCGTCGGCGCGGAGGCGCTCGATGGCTGGGACGATCTTGGTCTCCTCCTCGCCGTGGCCGAAGAGGCCGCCCTCGCCGGCGTGCGGGTTGATGGCGCACACGCCGATGCGGGGGTTGTCGAACCCGGCCCTGCGCAGCGCCTCCCAGCCGCGGCGCACGGTGCGCTCCACGAGCCCGTCGTCGATCTTCGCGATGGCGTCGACGAGGCCGATGTGGGTGGTGACGTGGATCACGCGCAGCCGCGGCGCGCTGAGCAGCATGGAGACCTCGGGGGTGCCGGTGAGGGCGGCGAGCATCTCGGTGTGGCCCGGGTACTGGTGGCCGCCCATGTGGAGGGCCTCCTTGTTGAGGGGGGCGGTGCAGATCGCCTGCACCGTACCGGCCACCGCGAGGCGGGCCGCCTGCTCGATGTAGCGGTAGGCGGCGTCGCCGGCGACCGCTGACAGCTCGCCCCAGGGCAGGTCGTCGGGCAGCAGGGCGAGGTCGATGACGTTGACGCGGCCGGGCGCCTGGACGGCCTCGTCGACGGAGGCGACGCTCACGACCTCGACCTCGAGGCCCAGGATCGCGGCGGCCTGCTCGAGGCGCCGCTTGTCGCCGATGACGACCGGCCGGCACAGGGCGGTGATCTCGGGGTCGACCACGGCGGCCACGGTCACCTCCGGGCCGACGCCGGCGCCGTCGCCCATCGTGACGGCGATCGTGGGAAGGGTCTCGCTGGTGGTCATGGCAGCTCCTCGTGAGGTCGGTCGGTGGTGGTCGGGTGCATGGATCGGTGGACGGCCCACAGCGAGGACACGTCGCCGTGGCTGCCGGGTCGGGTGGCGACCAGCCAGCCGGCGTCGGTGGTCAGGAGCACCGCGCCGGGGTGGACCTCACGGATCAGGGCGAGGCGGCGGCACCCGAGGGCGTCGAGCACGGCGCGGGCCGTCTGGCCGCCGGTCAGCATGAGACGGACGGGCCAGTCGGGGGCCCCCTGGAGGGCGGAGGCGACCAGGCGGGCGAGCCCGGCCACCACGTCGGCGCCCGTCACGGCCGGGTCGGCCTCGGCGGCGACCTGCACCACGACGGTGCCGGACCGCAGGGCGGCGGCGAGGGCCCGCCCGGCCTCGTCGGCGCCCGGCCCCCCACGCCCCCAACCGGCCAGCACGCCCGGTGCGACGACCTGCCGGGTCAGGTCGGTGCGGGCCGCGAGGTAGCCGACCTGCTCGACGGCCGCCGGGGCGCCGGTGCCGATGACGTAGAGCACGCCACCGGCGTCGGGCCGGGGCATCGCGGGCGGGCAGGGCCTCGCGGCCTCCAGGAGCGGGCCGAGCGCGCGGGCGAGAGCGCTCGCCCCCACGAGCCTGGCCCCAGGGTCGACGGCCACGGCAGCGGTCACGACGGCGGTCAGGTCGGCAGCGGTCTCGGCGTCGCACACCGCCACCGACCCCACCGTGGCGGCCAGGGCTGGCACCAGGTCCGCCGAGCGCACCGTCTCGAGGCCGATGCCACGCACGGGCAGACCGCCGAGCGCCGCCGCGACGCTGGCCGGCGGCGGCGCCTCCTCGAGCGCCCAGGAGCGGGTGCGGTCGAGCGGCACGCCGCGGTCGAGCACCACACCGCCCACCACCGTGCGGCCCTGCTCGGGCAGGGCGGGAGCGACGACCACCAGACCCTCGTGCGCCAGCCCCGCGACATGAGCCGCGACGTTGCCGCGCAGGAGCGAGTCGATCTTCGTGACGAGCCGGGCGCCCGGCACAGCGCCCGCGGTGGCGCGGATGCGGGCCTCGGCGTCGGCGGCGGTGAGGTGGCGCGAGTCGAGGTCGACCACCACGGGACGCCCGTCGCGCACCGTGGGCACGTCGGGCCACAGGCACAGCCGAGGGCCCAGGCGCGCACCGAGCGCCGCTGCGGTCTCGGCCGCGCCGCTGAGGTCGTCAGCCAGGACCACGAGGGTCGTCATCGTCTCTCACCTCCCGGTGCTCACGGGACCATCCTGGCAGTCCTGCACGATTCGCGCAAGAGAGTTGCGCATTGCGCGCAAACCTGCGACGATGCTCCGAACGGATACCCACCGACGAAGCCCGGAGGCAATCCCCATGACGACAGCGTCGTTCGTCCCCGACCCGGCCATGCAGCAGCGCCCTGACGTCTTCACGGGCCCGTCCGCGATCACGAGCGTCGAGCTGCGCGGAGTGCGCATCCTGATGAGCAGGCTGGTGCTCGGCACCATGAGCTTCGGCGACACTGCCGACGAGGCGGCCGCCACCGCGATCTTCGAGGCCGCCCTGGCGGCCGGCGTCACCGGGGTCGACACTGCCAACGGCTACGCCCGCGGCACCACCGAGTCGCTCATCGCGCCGCTGGTGCGCCGCCACCGCGACCGGATCGTGCTGGCCACCAAGGCCGGCATGCCCCACCCCGACGCGGGTGACCACGCGCCGCTGTCGGCGGCCGGGCTGCGCGCCAGCGTCGAGGGCTCCCTGCGTCGGCTCGACGTCGACACCATCGGCGTCTTCTACCTGCACCAGCCCGACCGGGCCACCCCGGTCGCCGAGACGATGGAGACCGTCGCCACGCTGCGCGCCGAGGGCAAGATCGGCGCCCTCGGGGTCTCCAACTACGCCGCGTGGCAGACCCTGGAGGTCGTCCGCGAGGCCGAGCGCCTCGGCACCCCCGGCCCGGTGGTGGGGCAGAACGTCTACAACCTCGTCGCCCGCCGCATGGAGGACGAGTGGTTCGAGTTCGCGCGCACGTACGGGCTGCTCACCATGTGCTACAACCCGCTGGCCGGCGGGCTGCTGGTGCGCCGCCCCGGCGACGGGGCCCCCGCCCGGTTCTCGGGCTCGGTGCTCGCCGACATGTACCGCCGGCGCTACTGGACCCCCGAGGTGCTCGCCGCCATCGGCACCCTCGCCGACCTGGCCGACGAGGCCGGCGTCACGCTGGTCGAGCTGGCCCTGCGGTGGCTGGTGAGCGTGCCCGGGCCTGGTGCCCTGCTGCTCGGCGGCGACCGGGTCGAGCAGCTGCAGGCCAACCTCGCCAGCCTCGCCAAGGGCCCCCTGGAGCCTGACCTCGCCGAGCGGTGCACCGCCGCCACCGAACCGATCAAGGGCGCCATGCCCGCCTACAACCGCTGACGGCCCGCCTCGGCGCGTCGGCCTCGACTGCTCACCCCCGATCCCCCTCCCCCACCAGCTCGAAGAGGAGCTCACCATGACCACGTTCGACGGCCTGCTGCGTCCCCGCCCCGACGGCGGCACCGAGGCCAGCCTGCCCACGCCGACCGTGCAGTGCCACGCCGCCAACCTGGCGTACCTGCCCGACGGCGACCTCGCCTGCGTGTGGTTCGGCGGCACCCAGGAGGGTGTCAGCGACATCTCCGTGCACCTCTCCCGCCTCCCCCAGGGCAGCGACCGCTGGCTCGACCCGGTGCAGCTGAGCTTCGACGCGCAGCGCTCCGAGCAGAACCCGATCCTGTTCCACGCGCCCGACGGCGACGTGTGGCTCCTCTACACCGCGCAGCTCGCCGGCAACCAGGACTCCGCGATCGTGCGCCGCCGCGTCTCCCACGACGGCGGCCAGACCTGGGACGAGCCGGCCGCCCTGCTCGGCGACGACGCCCGCGCGGGCGTGTTCGTGCGCCAGGTGCCGGTGGTGCTGGAGGGCGGACGCATCCTGCTGCCCACGTTCAGCTGCATCGCCCTGCCCGGCGAGAAGTGGGTCGGCGACCACGACACGGCGTCGGTCTGGTACTCCGACGACCAGGGCGCCACGTGGACCGAGGTGGCCGTGCCCGACTCGGAGGGCTGCGTCCACATGAACATCGTGCCGCGCACCGACGGCACCCTGTGGGCCTGCTTCCGCTCCCGCTGGGCCGACCGGGTCCACGAGAGCGAGTCCACCGACGGGGGCATGACGTGGGCGCCGTGCCGGCCCATCGACCTGCCCAACAACAACTCGTCCATCCAGGCCCGGGCGCTGGGCGGCGGCCGCATGGCCATGGTCCTCAACTACTCGAGCGTGGCCGACGCCACCGGCCGCCGGGCGTCCCTGTACGACGAGATCGACGACGAGGGCATCACCGCCACCGACGGCCCGGTGCTCGCCGAGCCCGAGCCCGACCCCGACCGGCGCACCGCCTTCTGGGGCGCCCCCCGCGCCCCCCTGACGCTCGCCCTCTCCGACGACGACGGTCGCAGCTGGCCGATCACCTATGACGTCGAGAACGGCGACGGCTACTGCATGTCGAACAACAGCCGCGACGGCCTCAACCGGGAGCTGTCGTACCCCTCGGTGCTCGGCGACCCCGACGGCGGCGTGCACATCGCCTACACGTGGCACCGCAAGACCATCAAGCACGTCCACCTGGACGCCGCCACGCTCGCCCGCATCCGGGCCGCGCGGCCGACGTCGGCCGGACCCGACCTGGCCGCCCCGCAGTGAGCCCGCGCCCCGCACGGTCTGCGAGAGGAGTGAGCTGACATGACGCTGTCGATGATCCTGGCCCTGTCGGTGCTGGTCATCATGATCGGGCTGATCATGCTCGACGTGCTGCCGTTCGGCGCCCCGCCGCTGCTGGCCTGCCTGCTGCTGGTGGTCTTCGGCCTGTCCACGGTGCCCGAGGCGTTCGCCGGGTTCGTGAACTCGAACGTGCTGATGATCGCGTTCTTCATGGTGCCGCTGGCGGCGCTGCAGAAGACGAAGCTGATCGGACGGGTCAAGTCCGTCATGGTCGACCTGGTCGAGAAGGGCGGCTACCGCAGCTACGTGCTGCTGCTCGTCGTCGCCATGGCCGGCGCCGCCCTCGCCGGCACCGGGTCGACGGGGTACTACGTGCTGATCCTGGCGCTGGTGTCGACGATCCCGTACGACAAGAAGCTGCCGACCTCCAGGCTCATGATGCCGCTCGGCTTCGCCACCAACCACCCGTTGGTGCCGATCAACGTGGCGCTGCTGTACGGGGTGATGGTGAGCGTGCTCGAGGCGTCGGGCTTCCGTGAGGGCGTGTCGATGGTGACGTTCGCCCTGGTCAACTTCGTGATGGGCACGGCCTACCTGGTGTGGGCGCTGGTGGCCTACCGGCTGCTGCCCGACCACCCCATCGCCGAGCCGGCCGTCACCGACTCGGGGCCCAGCGCGGTCGAGGGCTACCCGGCGTGGAAGGAGGCCGTGACCATTGTCGGGTTCGTGGTGAGCGTCGTCGCCATGATGCTGATGAACGTGCTCGGCAACCTCTCCTACGTGGTGCCCGGCCTGGTCGCGTTCGTGCTGCTGCTCGTCGGGATGGTCGACTTCAAGGAGTTCCGCGACAACCTGTTCGCCCCCGTGATCCTCATGATGGCCGGCGTCATCGGCGTGGCCGACGCCCTCGCCAAGTCCGGTTTCACCAGGCTGGTGGGCGACGCCGTCGCCGGGTGGGTCGGCACGAGCGTGTCACCGTTCGTGCTGGTGCTCGTGTTCGCGCTCCTCACCAGCACCGCGGCCACGCTGACCGGGTCCAACATGGGGTCGGTCATGATCTTCGCCCCGATCGCGATCGCCACCTGCACCAGCCTCGGCCTCAGCCCGGTGGCGGCTGCGGCGGCCGTGGCGATCGCCGGCTGGCAGGGTGGCTTCATGCCGATCGACGGGCTGCCCGCCCTCATCTACGGCATGGGCAGGTACACCCTGGTCGAGTTCTGGAAGTTCACCGTGCCGATGTACCTCATCCGCATCGTCGCCCTCTCGGGCGCGGCGGTGGTGCTCTTCCCCATGTGATCCCGTCCCGCCGCCCGGCACCGGCGCACGCCGACCGGGCGGCGGGAGGTGGCATCATGGCCGGGACCGAGGAGGGACCATGAAGGCCGCGCAACGCCGGGAGCGGATCGAGCTGCTGACCCACGCCACCGGCCCGGCCACCGTCGAGGAGCTGGCCGCGTCGTTCGGGGTGTCGCAGTCGACGATCCGGCGCGACCTCGCCTTCCTGCAGGACTC
Organism: Actinomycetota bacterium; assembly: GCA_041855725.1. Lineage (GTDB taxonomy): Bacteria > Actinomycetota > Actinomycetes > Propionibacteriales > Propionibacteriaceae > JBHAES01. Next base: position 1,450 of record JBHAES010000088.1, on the reverse strand, counting down.
CGCCCGCATCGCCCGCACGTACGGCGGAGTGATCCCGGTGCTGCACCCCCACCACGAGGCCACGCTGCAGGAGCGTGCCCTGCGGGGGGCGGAGGCGAAGCAGGCGATCGGGCGGTGGGCGGCGGCGCAGGTGAGCCCCGGCGACACGATCCTGCTCGACGCCGGCACGACCGCGGCGCAGGTCGCCAAGCACCTGCGCGGCACCCACCCGCTCACCGTGGTGACCGCCGGGCTCACCCCGTTCTTCGAGCTGTCGGGCGCCACCGACGTCGAGCTGGTGCTGCTCGGCGGCACCTTCCGGGAGCGGTCCCAGGGCTTCGTCGGGCCGCTCACCGAGGAGGCGCTCGAGCGGTGGTACGTCGACACGGTGTTCCTCGGAGCCGACGCCGTGACGGCCGACCGGGGGGTGTGCGAGGCGTCGGTGGCGCAGACCCGCCTCAAGCAGCTCATGGGCCGCGCCGCCGACCGGGTGTTCCTGCTCGTGCACGCCGAGAAGATCGGGCAGCGGCCCTTCAGCTCGTGGGTGCGGCTGCCGGGCCCGTGGACCCTGGTGACCGACCGCTCGGCGACCCCCGAGCAGCTGGCCCCGTTCCGGGACCTGGGCATCGACGTCGTGGTCGTCTGACCCACGGCCCGGGCGGAGCCGGTCAGGCGGCGGTGACCGGACCGCCCCGCCGGCGCAGGTCGAGGGTGGCGAGCGCCAGGGCGGCCGACACGACGACCGCGATCCCGGCGAGGGTGACGACGGCGCCGGTCCGGTGACCGGCAGCGGCGGTCACGGCGAAGAAGAGGGCCATCATCGACGCGTTGCCGATCGCGATCGCCACCCGCTCGGCGGTGGCCTTGACCCCGCCCGCCGTACCACCCCGCTCGGGTGGCACGTCGATGAGCGCCAGCGTCTGGTTGGCCGACCCGAGCAGCCCCATGCCGACGCCGGTGAACGTGAGGGTCGCGAGCAGCCACCACGTGCTGACCCCGGACGGGCCGAGCGCCACCACCGCGAGGCTGGTGACGGTGCCCAGCACGTGGCAGGCGAGCCCGCCCACGACGATCCGGCGCCCGTGGGCCATCGTGTGCCGGCCCGACCACCAGGCCGCGTACGCCGAGACGACCGCGTTGGGCAGCCCGATCAGCCCGGTGGCGAGGGCCGACATGCCGAGCCCGTCCTGCATGAGGAGGGCGACGGTGACGAACACCGAGGTGCCGCCGAGCATGAGCAGGGCCGACACGGCGGTCTGGTAGCTGAACGACGCGAACCCGAACAGCGCCAGGTCGACCATCGGCTCGCGACCCCGCTCCCGGTAGCGGCGCTCCCACCTGGCCCACGCGGCGACGAGGACGAGGCCGACCGGCAGCAGCAGCCACCAGGCCAGCTGGCCACGGGCCATGAACGGCCACATCAGGCAGCCGCCCGCGGCGGTGACGAGCAGGGCGCCCACCGGGTCGAGGT
>JBHAES010000087.1:0-18411 GCA_041855725.1 Actinomycetota bacterium | reverse complement strand
CTACGGGGTGCGCACCGGGCTCGGCTCCGGGGCGGAGGTCGCCTGGGCCGAGCACGGCGGCGACCGCTTCGTCGCGGCGGTTGAGGCGGGCGCATTGAGCGCCACGCAGTTCCACCCGGAGAAGTCCGGTGCGGCCGGGGCCCGGCTGCTGCGCAACTGGCTCGTGACGCTGTGACGCCGGCAGGGGTAGCCTGAGGCCATGCCCAGGCCGGGAACCAAGGACGACCTGTTGGCGGCCATCGACGCCCGGTGCGCCGAACTCGGCGCGCTGCTGGCGTCGATGACGCCGGAGCAGATGAGCGCCACCTTCGCGTTCGAGGACCGGGACCGCTGCGTGCGCGATGTCCTGGTCCACCTGCACGAGTGGCACCTGCTGCTGCTGCGCTGGGTCGCGACCAACCGGGCGGGTGAGGCGGCGCCGTTCCTGCCGCCGCCGTACAACTGGCGCACCTACGCCGGGATGAACGTCGAGATCCGGGACCGTCACCGGACCACCACGCTGGAGCAGGCACGCTCGCTGCTCGACGAGTCCCACGCCGAGGTCCGCGCGCTGATCGCGAGCCTCTCCAACGATGAGCTGTTCACCAAGAAGCACTTTCCCTGGACGGGGACCACGACGCTGGGCAGCTACTGCGTCTCCGCGACGAGCAGCCACTACGAGTGGGCGGTCACGAAGCTGCGCCGGCACCTGAAGACCACGAGCGCGTGACCTGGGGCAGCCGCCCCCGCCGCCGGGCCCGAGGACATGCGCATGCTTTCGCGGTGCGGCCATCACTCCCGGCCTCCCGGGTGGTGAGGACCTCCCCCGACCCGGAGCGCCTCCGTCCCCCGCCCGGTCAGGCTCCGGCGGGCTCCCGATGGGCCCGGGCCAGCGCGGCGGGCGGCAGGACGCGGGAGCGGGCGACCTGCACGGCGCCGAGGAGCATCCCCGCGATGGTCCAGCCGACGAGTGCCAGCAGGGTCGCGTTGAGGTCGCGTCCGGTCAACAGCTCCCGCAGGGCGTCCAGGGAGGTGGATGCCGGGGACAGCCCGCGGAGGGCGTCCAGGACGGGCGCGGCACCGGTCAGTGCCGGCACCAGGGTCAGCAGCAGCAGGACGCCGGCGGCGAGCCTGCCCCACAGCGGCGACCAGGCGGCGAGGGCGTGGTTGACGGCGACGAACGCCAGCCCGGAGGCGACCAGGAGCAGCCCGAGACCGAGGGTGGTCCCGGCGCCGAGCTGGAGCCAGGCTGAACCCAGCGCCGTCAGCAGGACCGCCTGTGCGAGCGCGATCTTGGCCGCGGGCGCAACGGCGCGGGCGTACAGGGCCGACGTGGCCGCGCTGGAGTGGACGCTGCGGGGATCGATCGGCGGGATCAGCACGAACGAAGCCAGCGCGCCGAGCCACAGGGCCACCACGAGCAGCAGCGTTGCGAGGGCCGTCGCCGGGGCCACTTGGGGCGTCGGCCCCGTCGTGGCGATGGGGGCCGACGCCACCTGGGCCAAGTTGTAGCGCTCGATCTCCGTGTAGCTGGGGATGGTGCGGGCTCCCTCCGCCACTCCGGTCGCGAGGGCGCTGGCGCCGTCGGCCAGCGCCATGGCCCCGGTCGCGGCCTGGTCGAGCCCGTCCGCGAGCTGGTGCATCCCGACGGCGGCCGTGTCGACCCCGGCCGTGTACTGGCCGACGCCGGCGACGAACGTGCCCGTGCCCGTGCTGAGCTGGGTGGCGGCGTCGTGCGCCTGACCGATCCCCGCCACCAGGGTGGGGGTGCCGTCGGCGAGCGCCGCGTTGCCGACGGCCAGCTGGGTGGACCCGCCGGTGAGCGTGGTGAGGCCGTCGGCCAGAGTGCCTGTGCCGAGGGCGACCTCCGTCGCCCCGGTGGACACCTGTGCGGCACCCGCCGCCACAGACCCGGCGCCTTCGTTCAACGGGCCGGCACCGGCGATGAGCTGGGTCCCACCCTGCTCGAACGCCTGCAGGTTCGCGAGCACGGTGTCGTCCGGGGCCTGCGCGGCGGGCAGATCCTTCTTGACGGTCGCCCACTGGTCGGCCACCTCTCCGGCGCCGGCCGCGAACGCGGCGACGCCACCCCGGATGACGTCGAGCGAGCCGGTCAGTTCCTCCCGGGAGGCGGCGAGCTGGCTGGTCGTGCGGCGCAGATCAGTCGGGTCAACGGCGTCGAGATGGGTCAGCGTTTGGGCGGCGCCGGCGCGGACGCCCTGCTCGAAGGCTGCGCAGGCACCCGGCGTGTCGGCCAGCTCCGGGGGGCAGGACGGTGCGCCCGTGCCTTCCGCGAGGGCGGCGACCGCCCGTCGGGCGTCCTCGGCGTGGGCCGCGAGCGCGTCGCCTTCGGTGCCGACGGCGTCGGCGGTGGCCAAGCCGGCCCGGAGCTGGCGGTCGGCGTCGCCCGTCGCCCGGTCCAAGCCGGCCGCTCGGTCAGGCAGCGTGGACAGTAGGTGGTCGAGCGGGTCCACCAGGCCGAGCATGGTGCCGAGCACGCCGGTGAGTTCGCGGGCCAGCCGGGCGACCTGTGCGCCCGAGCGGGCGTACTCCTCGACACCCGCGGTGTAGGTGGCGACGCCGGTCTCGAGTCCGCGGGCGCCGTCGGCGAGGCGACCTGCGCCGGACGCCAGCGCGTCCGCCCCGTCCCGGAGTTGGCCGGCGCCGGCGGACGCCTCGGCGGCACCGGCGGCCACCTGCGCGGAGCCGTCGGCCAGCGCGCGGGTCTGGGCCGGCAGCGCGTGGGCGCCCTCGGCGAGCTGTCCCAGCCCGGAGGAGAGTTGATCGGCGCCTGCGTGCACTTGGGCGCCCCCGTCGGTGAGTGCCACGGAGTTGTCGGCGAGGGTTGCCAGGCCGCTGTCGAGTTCGTGGCTGCCCGCGGCGGCGGTGGTCAGGCCGTCACTGAGGGTCCTGGTGCCGTCGGCAAGCTGACGGGCGCCATCGCTGACCCCGACCAGTTGCTCCCTCATGGTCGAGAAGCCCAGGTAGACGTTGTTGAGGTAGACCCCGGTCAGCTGGCGGTTGAGGGAGCGCACCGCGGCGTCGGCGACCGACTGGCCGACGGTGGACTCCGCCACCCCGATCACCGGGGAGGTCTGCACGGAGATCGTGGCCTGCCGGGCCTCGTCCGCGGTTCCTGCGGTCGAGGTGGCTGCCGTCGAGAAGTTCTTGGGGATGGTGACGACCGCAGCGTAGCGTCCCGAGGTGAGGCCCCGGTCGGCGTTGGCGGCGTCGGTGAGCACCCACGTGAAGTTCTGGTCGGCGTCGGAGTCGGTGAGGGCGGCGGCGAGTTGCCTGCCCAGGGGCACCGGCTGGCCGTCGATCGTCACCATCTCGTCCTGGTTGACGACCGCCGCCTGCACGTCGCGCAGATTGTCGTTGACGCCCCAGGCCGCCAGCATCGCGCTGCCGGCGACCAGGAGTGGCACGAGCAGCAGGGCCAGCACCCGCGAGCGGGTGAGCCGGCGTCCGTTGACGGTCCGCGGTGTCATTTCAGGCCTCCTGTCACGACCTCGAGGGGCCGGGTTGCTGGGGATGAGGGGGAGCTGAGCATCTGGTGAGGGGCCTTGCCGAGCGGGTGGGTGGCGCCAGCCTCCGCGCTGACGGTAGGGGCCATGTCGACCGAGTCACGCACCTCGAGGCGGCGGACACTGGCGGGAGCCAGCAGGTCGGCGAGGTGGTCCGGCTGCTCGGTGGCCAGGACGAACGAGCAGGTGCCGGGGTGGGCGAGCAGGACCGCGAGCTGGTCGCGGACCTGGCCGCCGAGGCGGTCGGCGTCGTTGACGAGGACGAGATCCCAGCGGTCGCTGGCCAAGGTGGACCAGGAGCCGGGGTCGGCACCCTCCAGGTGCGCGCTGCGTCGACGGATGGTGCCGGCTCGCGAGGGGAGGGGGAGCCCGAGGACGCGAGCGCGCCCGATCGTCCCACCGAGGCGTCCGGAGAGGGCGAGCAGCAGGGCGCGTCGCGACAGTGCGGGACCCGTGACGACCAGGCACTCGCCGGGCATCAGTTCGAGGTCGACCTCGGCGAACAGGGGGCCGTCGGCGGTCGCGGCGGAGAAGCCGAGCGCGTAGATCGAGCCGGGAGCGGCGGCTTGCGGGTACCGGGCCATGGCCAGTTGGCTGTCGAGGGACGCCCCCTCCACGTCCACGTGGGGCAGTCGGCGGGCGAGCCACCCGGGCAGCCACCAGGCGTGGCGGCCGAGCAGGGTCATCACCGCCGGGCCGAGCGTCATCCGCACGGCGAAGGCATCGATCGCCACGCCGGCCGCGAGGCTGAAGGCGATGGGCTTGATGACGCTGGATCCCGTGGGCACGAAGAACGCGAAGACGGCGATCATGATGAGCGCGGCGGCGACGACGACCCGCGCGGATTTCACGAAGCCCTCCCTGACGAAGCCGTCGTGGTTGCCCCGCGCGTAGGACTCGCGCATCCGGGAGGTCAAGAAGACCTCGTAGTCCATGGCGAGGCCGAACAGGACGCCCATCAGCATGATCGGCTGGAAGCTGATCACGGGAGTGGGCTCGGCGAGGTTGATCAGCTCGCGGCCCAGGCCATGGTTGAACACCAGTGCGGTGAGCCCGAAGGCGCCCCCCACGCTCAGCAGGTAGCCGACGGCCGCCTTCACCGGCACCCACACGGACCGGAACGCCAGCACCATCAGCACCAGCGACAGCCCGAGCACGAACGCGCCGAACGGCAGCAGACTGTCGCCGAGCCGCTTCGAGACGTCGATGGTGGCCGCAGTGAATCCCGTCACCGCGGTCTGGACACCGTAGCGGCCCGACCATTCGTCCGCGCGGGCCCGGAGCCGCTCCACCAGGTCGGCGGTCGCCGGGTCGTCGGGGCCGGTCGTGGGGATCAACTGGATGAGCGCCGTGTCGGCGTTGCGGTTCGGGGTGGCCAGGGCCACGTTGCGGACACCCGGCATGGCCTCGATGTCGGCCCGCAGCCCGTCGACGACCGCCACCGGGTCCTCGCTGTGCAGGATGGGCGCCGTCACGATGAGGGGGCCGTTCACGCCCGGGCCGTAGTACTGGCTGAGCAGGTCGTAGGTGACCCGGTCGGCGGCGCCGGGCAGGGAGCGTCCCGCGCTCGGGAGGGCCAACTGGAGGTCCTTGGCCGGGTAGGCGAGGGCGCCCACCGCGCTCACGACGATCAGGATCGTCACGAGCGGCCGGGCCGTCACCAAGCGCAGCCAGTGGGTGGCGAACCGGTGGGGGGCGGGCCTGACCCGGGCGGCTGCCGGGACGCGTGGCCGCAGCCGCTCGCCGGCGAACCCGAGCATGGCGGGCAGGAGCGTCAGGGCCAGGAGCACCTCCAACGCGACCGCAGCGGCGGCGAACGCACCCATGACGGTGAGGAAGGGAATGCCTGCGACACCGAGGCCGAGGAGCGCGATCACCACGGTGAGCCCCGCGAACACCACCGACGAGCCGGCCGTGGCCGTGGCCCGGGTCGCCGACTCCTCGACGGACATCCCAGCCCCCAACTGGTCGCGGTGCCGCGAGACGATGAACAGGGTGTAGTCGATGCCGACCGCGAGGGCGAGCATGAGGGCAAGGATGAGCGCGGTGGCGGTGACCTCGACGACGTTGAGGAACGCCATGATGAGCCCCGTCACGAGCACGGCGCCGCCCACCCCCGAGACCACGGGGATGACGGCGGCCCGCAGCGAGCCCAGGGTGATCAGGAGCACGATGAGGGCGGCCAGGACGCCAACGCCCTCAATGGGGCTCACGTCAAGCGATTCCTCCTCGGTGAACACGTCGCCGCCCACTCGCACCGTGCTGCCCGGCAGCCTCTCCTGCAGCCGGGCACCGGCCGCCGTCAGTTCGGCCTTTGCAGTAGGGGTGAACGTGACGTCCACGGGTCCGCGCAGCCGGATGTTCGCGTAGGCGGCGCGACGGTCGTCGGTGACCATCCCGCTGGCCTCGTCGGCGAACGGGGAGTCGGTGCCCGCCGCCCAGGAATGCTCCGCGATCTCGGCCAGGATTGCGTCAAGCTCGGTGCGCACCTGCGGCGCGTCCACTGGTGTCCCCTCGGGGCTGACGACGATGAGAAGCGCCGACACCTGGGCTGCCTCCGGGAAAGCGGCCCGGAGGGCATCGAACGCCTGCTGCGAGGTGGTGCCGGGGACATCGTAGGTGGTCTCGAAATCGCCGTCGACGGCCAGCGCGAGGACGGAGACGCAGACCAGGGAGGCCAGCCAGGCGGCCACGACCCGCCTGCGGGCGTGGAAGCACAACTGGGCCAAGCGGTAGAGCGCGGATGACACGGGGGCTCCTGTGGGTGGGGGCGGGAGGGTCTCAGGCGACGTCGCCGTCGCGGCGGGCGATGTCGTCGGCGTGCCCGGCGGCGAACTTGTCGTTCTGCCGGGAGACGATGTGCCGCATGGTGAGCAGGCCCCGACGGTCGAGCGTCAGCGCGGCGTCGACCCACACGCCGGTGACGGCGAGGATCTCGGCGCGGCTCACGGGCTCGATGAGTTCGGCGGCCGAGCGGAAGGCCATGGACCCGTGGCGGGTGCGCCGATCGCGTTGGACGAAGTCGAGGACGGCCGACTCGCCTTCACCCGGCTCGGCGAGAACATCCACGATGCCCTGCTCGAACAGTTCCTCGGCACTGTAGCGCTCGGGGCTCAGGATCATCCGCTCGGCGGCGCGGCTGCCGATCCGGCGGGACAGCAGGGTGAGTGCGCCCATGCCGGGGAACAGGTTGAACATGATTTCGGGGAAGCCGAACTGCGTGCCCCGCTCGGCGATGAGGACGTTGGCCGACAGGGCGCACTCGAAGCCCCCGCCCAGCGCCGCGCCCTGGACCAGCGCGATCGTCTTGAGCCCGGGACGGGACAGGTGGGATGCGAAGCGGTACACGAGTTCGCAACAGCTCACCGCGTAGTCGGTCAGGCCCTGCCGATCCTGGTTCTGGATCAGCGAGACGAACAGGTCGAGGTCACCGCCGAGGTTGAAGATGCCCGGGACGCCCGAGGCGATCACCTGGTAGTGAACGTCGGGCTGGTCAGGGGCGTCGAACCGGGCGTCGGTCTCGTCCAGCCAACCGTGCAACGCGGCCAGCAGTGTCGGGTTGAAGCACGGTCGCGGGGTGGCGGACATGTGGCCCCAGACGATTTTGTGCTTCTCGTCGTAGCGGCTGATGAGCTGGGGCGTCCGGCGGGGGAGAGAGGTGACGGAGTGCATGGCGTTCCAATCGGGTGGGGGTTACCGGGCCTGGAGGAGGGCCGGGAGCTTCCGGCGCTGGATCTTGCCAGCGGCCGAGCGGGGAATCGTGGGGACGAAGTGGACGCCCCCGAGCTGCTTGTGCGGAGCGACCCGATCGGCCACGAACCGGAGCAGGTCGGGCCCGGACGCCGCGGCGTCCGGGCGGAGCTGCACCAACGCCACCGGCGTCTGGTCGGTCGCACTGGCCGACGTGACCCCGAGCACCGCGGCGTCGGCGACGTCGGGGTGCTGGGCGAGGACGCACTCCAGTTCGACCGGGGCGATCTGCAGTCCCTGGCGCTTGATGAGCTCCTTGAGGCGGTCGACCACGTGGACGACGCCGGCTGCGTCCACCGTCACCAAGTCGCCGGTGTGGATCCAGCCGGCGGCGTCCAGAGTGGCATCGGCGTCGGCCGGCACGCCGAAGTAGCCGAGCATGACGTTCGGGCCGCTGCACCACAGCTCGCCCGGCTCGCTGGGGCCGGTGGCGGGCACGTCGACATCGCGACCGGAGGCCGGGTCGACCACCCGGAAGCGCACGTTCCGCAGGGCGAACCCGACCGAGCCGGGGTCGATGTCGGGGCGGTCCGGGGGCACCACGTGGGTGCAGGTCGACAGCTCGGTCATCCCGTAGCCCTGGATCACCCGGGCACCCACCCGCTGCTCGACGGCGGTGGCCAGGGGAGCAGCGAGGGGCGCCGAGCCCGACACGACGAGGCGCAGGGAGCTCAGATCGAACGCGGTGACGGCCGGGTGTTTGGCCAGGAAGACCGCGACGGTCGGCACCAGGCACAGCAGCGCGGGGCGTCGCTCCTGGATCGCCGCCAGCATCACCATGGGATCGAAGCTCGACAGGGTGTACTGGGTGCTCCGGCGGTACAGGCTCCAGTTGAGCGAGACGTTGAGGGAGAAGACGTGGCTGTACGGGAGGAACGCCAGCACCGGCAGATCGACGTCGAGGTGGGCGACGAGGTCGTCGAACATCAACAGGTTGGCCAGCAGATTGCGGTGCGTGAGCATGACGGCCTTTGGCAGGCCGGACGTCCCGGAACTGAACGGGAGCGCGACGACATGCGTCGCCGGGTCGATGTCGACGACGGGCGGATCGGGCGGCGTGGCGAGCACGTCGCCCCAGGCGACCACTGCGCCGGCCGGCTCAGCGCCGACGAGGACGACGGCGTCCTCGTCGAGGCCCGCGGTGCGCGCGGCAGCGAGTGCGCGGTCGGCGACGCCCGCGTGCGCGACGAGCACGGCGGCTCGGGTGATCTCGAGCTGGCGGGCGATCTCGTCGGCGGTGTAGCTCGCGTTGACGAGCGTGCTGGCCGCCCCGGAGCACGCCGCGCCGTGGAAGACCGGCAAGTAGGTGGGGCAGTTGGGCAGGCAGATGGCCACGACGGAGCCGGTACCCAGGCCGCGAGCCGCGAGCCACGTGGCGAACGCATCAGTCTGGTTGACGACCTGACCGTAGGTGAGCGACTCCCCGGACTGGTGGTCGAGGACGGCGATCCGGTCGAGGTCCTGGGGGCGCAGGCCGCCCAGGAGGAAGTCCGTGAGGGGCAGATCGGGGATCGCGAGGTCGGGTTTGGGACTGGTCCATTCCATGGGGGGCTCTCTGCTGGGTGAGTCCGGACATCCCCATCATCCCGGGCGCCCCGGGAGGGACCTTTACGCGGGACCGTCAATTCTCCGACAGTGTCCTCGGGTGCTCACCGCTTGCCGAGGACTCCCCGCCGCCAAGACCTTTGAGGATTCCCTACCAATCGCCAACAGCCCTTGCCACGGCGCGGGTCGTCGCTATCTTCGGTGTCGAAGCGGCCTCGCCGATCGGCCTCCGGGCGGTGACGCGGTCCGCGACCTCGACCGATCCCACCCGCGCCTGCGTCCCGACCCTCCCGCGAGGGCTCTCGTCGCCTGCCCCCGGGTGGCCGAGCCGCGCCTTCGGGCGAGCGAAAGGTTGGCCACGATGCCCTCCACCCCGACCCCCGCCAGGGCCGATCGCCTTGCCCGGTGCCCGGGGCTGGCGGTCCTTCCCGGCAGGGTCCCGCGCCCCGGCGGCCCGCGCACCGTGCGCGTCGGGCTGGAGGTCGGCGTGGACGCTGCCGTCGAGCGGCTCAGCCGCGGCGAGCCGGCCGGCCGGTTCGCCGCCCTCCTCGCCGCGGTCGGCCTCACGGTCGTCCGCCGGGCCGGCGCGACCGCCGGTGCCCTCTTCGTGCCGCCCTTTGCGCCCACCACCGCGGATGGCACGGACGTCGTGTCCGCTCAGCCCGGCCCCTACTTCCACGACGAGACGGCCCACGCCGTGCTGCGCGACGTCCTGCTGGACGCCGCCACGCAGCTCGAGGCGCTCGACGCAGGCGTCGCCCCCGACTTCGCGACCGTGGTGGACGCCCTCGGGCTCCCCGACGGGGAGAACGGTCCCGCCCTGCCGGTCGTGGTGGGCTCCACCGCCCTGCACGCTCCCGCGCCCGCCGAAGCCTGGCTGACGATCACCCTGGACGGCGCCGACCTCGTCCTCACCGCCGCCGCCGGGGGCTACGACGCCGAGACCCTCGAGCGCCTGGCCGCCCAGGTGCAGCACGTGCTGGCGACACTGGCCGACGCGTCCGGCACGCCGCTGGCCGACCTGACGCTGCTGACTTCAGCGGAACGCGCCATGACGGTGCACTCGTTCAACGACACCGAGACCGACCTCCTGTTCAGGTGCTCGCTCGGTGAGCGCTTCGACGCGGTGGCCGCCGCATGCCCCGAGCGGATCGCGCTGCGGGCCGGCGACCGGGCGATCCCGTACGCCGAACTGGCGCACAACGTGGCACGCCGCAGCGCCCAACTGGCGGCGGCGGGCGTCCGCCGCGGCGAGCACGTGGCGGTCGTACTGCCGCGCACCCCCGAACTGATCGTGACGCTGCTCGCGCTACTGCGCCTCGGCGCCGCCTACGTGCCCCTCGATCCGGATTACCCGATCGACCGCCTTCGCTTCGTGCTGGAGGACTGCGGCGCCGAGCGGATCGCCTGCACGGCCGAGACCGCGCCCCAGGCCGCGGCCCTGGAGGCGGGCACCCTGGTCCAGGTGGACGCTCTGCCCGACGGTCCCGCGGTCGCGGCCGCGTCGGGTCAGGACCTGCCGGCCTACCAGCTATACACATCCGGAACGACGGGGATGCCCAAGGGCGTCCGTATCTCCCACGCCAACCTCGCCAACTTCGTGACCGGGATGGAACACCGGCTGGCGCTGACCTCCTACCGCAGCGTGCTGGCCGTGACCACCGTCTCGTTCGACATCTTCTTCCTGGAGGCGCTGCTACCGCTGCTCATCGGCCGTGAGGTCGTGCTGGCCGATGACGACGACCTGGCCTCGCAGCAGGCCCTGGCCGCCCTCATCCGCACCCGCCAGCCCGAGGTTCTCCAGTTCACCCCGAGCCGGCTGCAGATGCTGCTGTTGGGCGGTGGCGGCGAGTGTCTCGCCGGTGTCCGACTGTTGCTGGTGGGGGGCGACGCTTTCGTCCCGACGCTGATCGACCAGGTGCGCGAGCACAGCGCTGCGGCGATCAAGAACATGTACGGGCCGACCGAGACGACGGTGTGGTCGACGGTGGCGGACATCGTCACCGCCGACCGCGTGACGATCGGCCGACCGATCGCGAACACACAGGTTCGCGTGGTCGACGAGCGCGGCCGCCTGACCGCTGTCGGCTCCGACGGCGAGTTGCTGATCGGCGGTGCCGGCGTGTCGGTTGGTTACTGGCGGCGTGACGACCTCAACGCGGCGGCCTTCGTCGCCGACCCCGCGGGCACTCCCGGCATCTTCTACCGCACCGGCGACCGCGTGCGCTGGTTGGGCGACGGCCGGCTCGAGTTCTGCGGCCGCCTGGACCGCCAGGTCAAGGTGCGGGGCTACCGCATCGAACTGGGCGAGGTCGAGACCGTGCTCAGCCGCGTACCCGGGATCGCCGAGGGCGCGGTCGTCGTGCGGCGTGCCCCCGGCGGCGAGGCGCAGTTGGCCGCCTGCTACACCTCGACCGACACCCTGCCCCCCGATGAGGTGCGGGCGGCTCTGGCAGCCGTGCTGCCGGCCTACAGCGTGCCCGACGCCATCGTGCGGCTCGAGCAGCTCCCGACGACCCCGAACGGCAAGCTCGACCGCAAGGCCCTGGCGTCCCTAGCGCTGGGGGACGCTGAGCGGCCGTACGTGCCCCCCGAGTCGGCCATGGAGCAGTTCGTCGCCCCGCTGTGGTGCGAGGTCCTCGGCGTGCCCCGCGTCGGACGCCACGACGACTTCATGCTGCTCGGCGGCAACTCGCTGACCCTGATGACGCTGGTGCGCCGCATCTACGAGAGCCTCGGTCTGGACGTGGCGCCCGAGTCGATCGTCCGCGCCTCGACCCTGGAGGCCTTCTGCGCCCTGCTCGACGGCGGCCCCGACCAGAGGGGCCGGCTCGTGCACCTGTTGGCTGAGGGCGACGCCCGGCCCCTGTTCTGCTTCCCGCCGATCAGTGGCCTCGGAATCTTCTACCAGCAGTTGCAGGCCCAGCTACCCGAGTTCGTCTGCCACGCGTTCGACTTCGACGCCACACTGGACCGGCCCGTGGACGCGTACGTCGCCCACGCGGAGGAGGTGGAGCCCGACCGGCCACACCTGCTGCTCGGCTGGTCAGCGGGCGGCCACTTGGCCTACGCCGCGGCGCGTGAGATGGAGCGCCGGCGTCCGGGCTCGGTGGAGGCCGTCATCATCGTCGACACCGCCTACCTGGACACGGAGGTCACGCCCGATCAGGAGACGATCAACGCGGCCAGCGACCGCAACCTCGAGCTGGCCCTGCAGGATCCGGTCTACCGCGAACACATCCTCGACCCCGCCATGGTCGAGTCCGTGCGAGCGACGATGCGCTCCTACAACGACTTCCTCTATCACCGGCTCGACAACGGCGGTCAGGTGTCGGCCCCCATCCACGTCCTCCTGTCGGACGAGCCGCTCGTGGCGGGCGACGACCGCCTGCGCTGGTCCGAGCACTGCGCGAGCCTGACCCTGCACCCGGCCAGCGGCTCGCACGCCTACATGCTGTACGGCGAGCACGTGGTGACCAACGCTGACCTCGTCCGTTCGATCGTCGCCGGCGAGAGCGACGGGGTCGGCCGGGTGGCGGACGACGGCGCCGACGGAGGGGACGATGATGCGCTCGTCGCTTGATCGGCTCGGCCCCCGGACCGTCGTCCTCTGGGCGCAGGGCACCTCTCTCGAGGCCGCCGACGCCGCGCTGCGGGCGCTGCGCCGCCCCCGCCCGGCCAGCGCCGAGGAACTGCGCGCTGCTCGGGAGCTGACCGGACCCGGGTCGGAGCTCGGCGACCTGCGGCGGTCCGGGCTCCCCGACGACCTCGTGGACGCCCTGGTGCGGGCCAAGGTCCTCACGGCGTCCGTGCCGGTCCCGGAGCGGCTGTTCGACCTGCCCATGCCGCCGCCACCGCCCTCCGTGCCGCCGGAGTGCTTCCTCCTGCCCGAGCGGTACGAGGAGTACAAGCGGCAGGTGGCCGCACGGCTGGAGTCGGGGACGCCGGCTCGCCCGCTGCGCGTGTCCGCGCCCGCCGTGGCGGCCGGACGCCGCAGCGTCCGGGTCTTCGCCCCCGATCCCGTCGCTCAGGACGCCTTCGAGGCCGTGCTGGCCGCTTTCACCCGGCGCCCCGACGGCACCTTCGCCTACGGCAGCGCCGGGGCCCTCTATCCGCTCGACGTCTACGCCCACGTCAAGGCGGGCCGGGTCGCCGGCTGGGACGAGGGGCTGTACCGGGTGCGGCCGCTGTCGGCGTTGGTCGATCTGGTGAGCGGCACGTGCGTCTTCCCCGAGTCGATGCACCTCCCGGGCAACCGGGAGATCTTCGCGACGTCCGCCTTCAGCCTGTTCTGGGTGTTCGACCCCCGGGTCAGCGGACCCAAGTACGGCGGCCGCGCCTACTACTACGGGATCCTCGAGGCCGGCGCGATGGCTCATCACGCCGGGCTCGCCGGCGCCGCCGTGGGCCTGGGGAGTTGCCAGATCGGCGCCCTCAGGTTCGAGGTCGTCGAGAAGTATTTCCGGCTGGACCCCGCCCACCTGCTGCTGCACTCGCTCGAGTTCGGGCTCCCCGCCGACAACGCCCTCCCGCCCACCCCCGGAAGTGAGTGAACCATGAACCGCCGAGACACCGACCTAGCCGTCATCGGCTTGGCCTTCACCCTGCCCGACGCCGACACCAAGGCCGGCCTGGTGCGCAACCTGCGGGCCGGCCGGTGCTCCGTGCGGTACCCCAACACCCTCCGCGAGACGGACGCCCGCGACCACTGGGCGCGCCTGCACCCGGACGGCTCGGCGCCACCGCTGTTCCGCGGTTGCTTCCTCGACGACATCGCAGGCTTCGCGCCGGAGCACTTCCACCTGACCCCGGCCGAGGCCGAGTGCATGAGCCCCCACCAGCGGCTCGCCCTCCTCACCGCGCGCCGCGCGTTCTGGGACGCCGGCTACCCCGAGGCATCGCCGGCCCGGCGGAGAACGGGCGTCTTCGTGGGCGGCATGGGCGACATCGGCACGGGCCAGTACCGCGAGGCGGTGGCGCTGGCACGTCCCGAGCTGGTGAGCGTCGCGCTGCCCGGCAACCTCGCGTCGATCATCGCGGGCCGCATCTCCTACGCGTTCGACCTCGCCGGGCCCGCGACGCTCGTGGACACCGCCTGCTCGTCATCGCTCTACGCCCTGCACCTGGCGCGGGAGTCGGTGCTGCGCGACGAGTGCGACATGGCGCTGGTGGGGGGCGTCCGTCTCCTTGCACTGGCCTACCACACGGGCGAGAAGCTCGGCATGGAGAGTGCGGACGGGTATACGCGCACCTTCGACCACGCATCGGCCGGCACCGGCTACGGCGAGGGGGCTGCGTTCGTGCTGCTCAAACGCGCTTCCGCCGCGCTCGCCGACGGCGACCACGTGTACGCGCTGCTCACGGGCACGGCCGCCAACCAGGACGCCGCCGCCGAGGGCATCACCACACCCAATCCGGAGGCCCAGACCGAGGTGCTGCTCGCTGCCTGGGAGCAGGCCGGCATCGACCCCGGCACCCTCGGTTACTACGAAGCCCACGGCACCGGGACCCGCGTCGGCGACCGGTACGAGGTCAGGGCCCTCAGCCGCGCGTTCGCCCGACACACCCCGCGGCGCCAGTTCTGTGCGATCGGCTCGGTGAAGTCGAACATCGGGCACCTGTTCGAGGCTGCCGGCGTGGCGGGCGTCGTCAAGGCCTGTCTGGCCCTGGAGCGGCGGCGCCTGTTCCCGACGGCCAACTTCGACCGACCCAACGCCCTGATCGAGTTCGAGCGCTCGCCGGTCTTCGTGAGCGCCGCCGATGCAGCCTGGCCGGCGGCCGACCACCCCCGCCGGGCAGCGGTGAGCGCGTTCGGCTTCAGCGGCACGAACGTGCACGCCGTGCTGGAGGAGGCGCCACCCCGGGCGGACCGGGCGGCGTCGACGGCTGCCCCCGTCCCGGTCGTGCTCTCCGCGGCCGATGAGCGCGGGCTTTCCGCCTACGCCGACGCCTTGGTGGCCGACTGGCCAGAGGGTGCGGCCCTGGCCGACATCGCCCACACCTTGGCCGCGCGCCCGCGGTCGGCACTCACGGTCTGGTGCGAGCCCACCGACACCGCGGGCCTCGTCGACCTCCTGGGCTGCTGCCCCGGCCCCGGCTGGCGCACCGACGCCCCGCCTGTGGTGCCGACCGGGCGGACCGTTCCCCTCGCGGCCCCACCCCTGGCCCTGAGCCGGCACTGGATCGCCCCGGCGTCCGTGCCGCGGGTGCCCGATCTGCTGCGCGTGTTCGCCTACGAGGCCATCGATCGGCCGGCAGGCGAGGGCTTCGCCGCCGCGGCGCGGCTCGACCTCCGCGGTCTCGCCACCGCCGACGATGTCGACGCGCTGCTCGCCCGGCTGGGCGACCTGCTCGCCGCCGACGCGACGGAGCCGCTGCTGGTCCTCACGCGGCCGGCGCACTCGGTGACTGGTGCGGAGGATCTCAGCCCGCTCGCGGCCGCCGCCCAGGCGATGGCCCTGACCGTCGCCCGGGAGTGCGGCGCGAGCGCCATCTGCGTGCTCGACACCGACGCGGACGCCGATCCCCCGGCGGCGGTGCTCGCCCGCTGCACCCCCGGCCTCGCCATCAACCGGGGTGGCGAGTTCTTCGAGCGGCGCCTGGTCCCGGCCCCTGACCCGGTTCCCGGCGTCCGGCCGAGGCGTCCCGGGGCGTACATCTGCACCGGCGGCACCGGCGCGATCGGCCTCGCCGTCGCCGAGTACCTGGCGGGGGATCCCGACGCCACCATCGTGCTCGTCAACCGGTCCGGACGCCTCGGCGCCACCGAGCGTGCCCGTCTCGAGCGCTGGGGCGCCACCGTCGAGGTGGCCGCCTGCGACGTGACCGATGCGATGGCGGTGCGGGCGTGCGTTGATGACGTCCGCCGCCGCCACGGTGGTATCCGCGGCGTCTCCCACGCGGCGGGCGTCGCGGGCGGCGGGTTCGTGGCTGGCCGCGAGGCGTCCGGCTTCCGGGCGGTGATCGACCCCAAGGCGCTCGGTGCCGAGCACCTGGCCGAGGCCACCGAGACCGACGACCTCGAGTTCTTCCTGCTGCACTCGTCGCTGCTCGCCACCTTCCTGCTCCCGGGGCAGTGCGACTACGCGATGGCGAACGCCTACGTGGATGCCTTTGCGGCCCGCCGGAACCGGGCCGGGCGCTTCACCCCGGTCATCCGGTGGCCCCAGTGGCGGGGCGGCGGCATGGCAGCACGCGGCGGCCTGGCGGCCGACTCGGTGTTCCGGGCGCTGGAGCCGGCCGACGGCGTCCGCATTGTCGCCGATGTGCTGCGACACCGCCGCGAGTCGGTCCTGGTGGGGGAGCTGACCGACGATCCCGGGTTGCTGCGCCTCCTGCGCGACTTCGGCGTCCCCTTCGACGCCGAGACCGAGGGCTGGCTGGCCGGCCGCATCGACGCGACCGACGCCCCCGCGGGCGACGGGGTGATCGTCACGAAGCTGACGGAGCTGGCCCGTTCGGCGTTCGGACTGCGTCGGGTTGATGTGCACCAGAGCTTCTTCGACATGGGCGCCGACTCGATCATGCTCACGCGCCTGCGGGACCTCGTGAACGAGCAGTTCGGGGTGGCTCTCAACGTCGCCGACTTCTTCGGCTGCCCGACGATCGCCAAGCTGGGCGACCGGCTGGCCGACCTGGCGGGGGACGCCCGGACGCCGGCTCCGTCCCGAGCGGCGGCCGCGGCACCCACCACCGCCGCCGACGAGCCGATAGCCGTCGTCGGGATGGCGGTCCAGCTACCGGGCATCGACACCCTGGACGGCTTCTGGGAGTTGCTCACTGCCGGCGGCACCACGATCCGACCACCGGCGGCCGGGCGTCGCTCCGACCTCGACCGATACTTCGCCCGGATCGGGCAGCGCGGCTACCGTCACCTGGACGCCGGCTACCTCGACGGCATCGACCTCTTTGACGCCGACTTCTTCGGCATTGGCGAGCGCGAGGCGACCCTGATGGATCCGCACCAGCGGCTCTTCCTCACCACCTCGTGGCGGGCCCTCGCCGACGCCGGCTACACGCGCGATGCCCTCCGGGGCGCGGCCGTGGGCGTCTACGCCGGGTATGCCGCCAACCTCAAGGGCGACTACCTCGACCTGGTCGGGACCTTCGAGCCCGAGAACCTTCCCCTCGCCGTGCCGGGGAACCTGCCCGCGATCCTGCCGAGCCGCCTGTCCTACGCCTTCGACATGACCGGGCCGAGCCTGGTCGTCGATACCGCCTGCGCCTCGTCGCTGGTGGCCGTCGACCTCGCCTGTCAAGCGCTGCGCCGGGGCGACTGCGCGGCGGCCGTCGCCGGCGGGGTCCGGTTGCACCTGTGCCACCGCGATGTCGACCCGGGACTCGGCATCGAGTCCGTGGGCGGCGTCACCCGGCCCTTCGACGCCGACGCCGACGGGACCGTCCTCGGCGAGGGCGCCGGGGCAGTGGTGCTCAAGCCGCTGGGTGCCGCCCTGGCCGCCGGCGACCGCATTTACGGCGTCATCCGGGGCACGGCCGTCAACCAGGACGGGCACTCCACCGGCATCACCGCGCCCAACCCGGCCGCGCAGGCCCGCCTGCTCCGCACGGCCTGGCGCGCGGCCGGGGTGACGGCGTCCGCACTGGGCTGCATTGAGACCCACGGCACCGGGACGCCGCTCGGCGACCCGATCGAGTACCAGGCCCTCCGCGAGGCGTTCGCGGACGACGGCGGCCCGGCGGACTGCTGCCTCGGGGCCGTCAAGGCGAACGTGGGTCACCTGTTCGAGGCGGCCGGGATCGCGTCCCTGATCAAGATGATGCTGCAGCTCCAGCACCGCACCGTGGCTCCGCTCGCGGGTTTCCGACACCCGAACCCGGCCCTGGACCTCCACGACAGCCCGCTGCGCCTGCCGCTGGCGGCCACCCCGTGGCCGCACGCCGCGGGCGAGCCTCTCGTCGGCGGGGTCAGCGCCTTCGGGCTGTCGGGCACCAACTGCCACGTGGTGGTGGCCGAGGCTCCAACGCACGCCGCGCGGATGTCGCCGGTCGACCCCGGTCTGAATCCCCGACGGCACTGGGTCACCCCGCCCGCGATCAGCGAGACGTTCCTGCGGCGCGAGCTGGTGCCAGCCGCCGCCGGAGAGGACGCTCCCCGCCCCGACCGGGTCCTCACCGACGCATCCGGATTCGCCCGGTGCTGGGCCGCCGTCGCGGACGCCACCGGTCCCACCGAGGCGTGGCCCGGCGCGGGGGCTGCTCCCGGCGAGGCCGTGCTGGTGCTGCTGGGTGCCGCCACGCTCGCAGCCGCCCACGGTCGCCCGGCGCTCGACGCGGTGACCGCCCTGGTGGCCGACTCAGCACCCGGCAGCCGCCTCGACCTCGTGGCCGAGGACGATGGATCGGGGTTCGCCGCGCTCGTCGCCGGCCTGGTGCTGGGCCTCGCGAAGGACCGGCCCGACCTCGACCTGCGCGTCGCGTGCGCTGGCCGGGACGCCGACGCCGCGGCCACCCTCGCTCCCTTCCGCGCCGCGACGGGTGCCTCGTTCGAGATCTCCGCCGCCGGCGTCCGCACGCGGCAGCTCGAGGAGTTCGACGTGGTCGCGGACGCCGGCCTGCCCGGCCTGCTCCGGGCCGGCGGCCACTACCTCGT
>JBHAES010000086.1:0-6549 GCA_041855725.1 Actinomycetota bacterium | reverse complement strand
GACCGCACCGGCACCGGCACCCTGTCGGTGTTCGGCCACCAGATGCGGTTCGACCTGACGCAAGGGTTCCCGCTGGTGACCACCAAGCGCATCCACACCCGGTCGGTGTTCGGGGAGCTGCTGTGGTTCCTGCGGGGCGACACCAACGTGGGCTGGCTCCACGACCACGACATCTCGATCTGGGACGAGTGGGCCGACGCCCACGGCGACCTCGGCCCCGTCTACGGCTACCAGTGGCGCTCGTGGCCCACCGCCGACGGCGGCCACGTCGACCAGATCCGAGGGCTGGTCGAGCGGCTCACGGCCGACCCGTCGTCGCGGCGTCACGTGGTGAGCGCCTGGAACGTGGGGCAGCTCGACGAGATGGCGCTGCCGCCGTGCCACGCGTTCATGCAGTTCTACGTGTCGCCCGACGGTCGGCTCTCGTGCCAGATGTACCAGCGGTCGGCCGACGTGTTCCTCGGGGTGCCGTTCAACATCGCCTCGTACGCGCTGCTCACCCACCTGGTCGCGCAGGTCACCGGCTACCGGGCGGGGGAGCTCGTCCACACCCTCGGCGACGCCCACCTCTACCTCAACCACCTGGAGCAGGCGCAGCGCCAGCTCCGCCGCGAGCCGCGCCCGCTGCCCACCCTGTGGCTCAACCCCGAGGTGCGCGACATCGACGCCTTCACCCTCGACGACATCAGGGTCGAGGGCTACGACCCTCACAAGGGCATCAAGGCCCCCATCGCGGTGTGAGGAGCAGCATGTCAGCTCCAGGTGACGGCGCACCGGGCGGGCTCGGCCCGCTCCCGGGGGCGGAGGCGGTGCCACCCGGGTCGCTGACCGCCATCGCCGCCGTCGGACGCAACGGCGCCATCGGCGACGGCCACGACATCCCGTGGCGCATCCCGGAGGACTGGCGCCGCTTCAAGGCCGTCACCATGGGCGGCGTGCTCGTCGTGGGCCGCCGCACCCACGAGGGCATGGGGCTGCTGGGTGGGCGGCACTCGATCGTGCTGACCCGGGACCCCGGCTACGAGGCACCCGGCGCCGAGGTCGCCCACAGCCTGGACGAGGCCCTCGACCGGCTGCACGCCCACACCGGGCGGCGCTGGTGGGTGGCCGGCGGCGGCGAGGTCTACCGCCAGCTGTGGCCCCACCTCACCCACCTCGACGTCACCGAGGTCGACCAGGCCCCCGACGTGGCGACCCGGTTCCCGGTCATCGACCCCACCGAGTGGGTGGAGACCTCCCGCCATCCCCGCGGCGGCTGGGCCTACGTCACCTACCGCCGGCGGTGAGGTAGGCGCGCCACACGTCGTCGAGCTGCTCCGGGTCGGCGTCGTCGGTGTGACGGGTCAGCGGCGGCTGGTCGATGATCCGCAGCCGGCCGTCGTCGGCGGTGACGACCAGCCGGTCGAGCGCCTGCGCCGAGGTGCGGGTGCGGGCCTTGGCCGTGGCCTTGTCGAGGCTGCGGCGCTGGTCACCGGTGAGCTGCTGCTGGAGGGTGGTCACGTCGAGGGTGGCGTAGTAGCGCTCCAGGGCGGGCACCTCGGCGAACCGGTGCGTCCAGCCCCGGTAGGCCTTCGCGGCCGCCCGTACGGCTGCCTGCGCCTCGCCGGGTGCCGCGCCGATGTCGAGGGCGGCCAGGTGGATCGAGGCCATGAGCCGGCGCACGTCCCAGTCCCACGGCGCGATGCCGGCCTCGTCGAAGTCGTTCAGGTCGAGCACGAGGCTGCGGCCCGGCGACGCGTAGAAGCCGAAGTTGGCGAGGTGGGCGTCGCCGCAGCTCATCACGTCGATGCCGGTGGTGGCCGACGCGGCCAGGTCGGCGGCCATGGTCGCTGCAGAGCCGCGGTAGCAGGCGAAGGCGGACTGGAGCATGCGGCCGATCCGCACCGGCACGAGGTCGGGCAGGCGCGTAGCGTTCTGCTGCTCGATGATCGCGACCGGGTCGCGGGTGCCGGTGGGCAGGTCGGCGAGGTCGGCGGGGGCGATGCGCATGCAGGGTCCTTTCGCCGGCCCTCACCCTGCAACGAGGCGGCCGCCTGCGCAACCGGCGGCGTGGTGCTGCGGGGCCGGGCTCAGGCGTCGGGGTCGAACTCGCCGCCCAGCGCCGCCGCCCAGGCGGCGGTGGTGAGCCGGCCGTACGTGAGCACGTCGTGGCGCTCGCCGTCGATGAGGAACTTCGCCCGCTCGCGCCCCTCGCGGACGAACCCGGCGGCGCCGGCCACGTTGCCCGAGAACGGGTTCGAGGCCCGGTGCCCGAGCTCGAGGCGTTCGAGGCCGCCGTCGCTGAGGGCCCAGTTGGCCACTGCGGTGGCGGCCTGCGAGGCCCACCGCCGGCCCCGGTGGGAGGCGTTCATCCAGTACCAGAACCAGCCCACCAGGTTCACCTCGTCGACGGTGACCCCCACGAGCCCGACGAGCCGGTCGGCGTCGGTGATCGCGAACGCGTGCTGGGTGGGCGACTCGATCAGCGCGGCGACGTAGCGCTCCGCCTCGGTCAGGGTGGTGACCGTGCCCTGGCGGGACATGTCGTCGCTCGACCGGAACGCTGCCAGCACGTCGGGGGCGTCGTCGGTCCGCAGCCGGCGTACGGCCGGCACCGGCTTGCCTCCGGCGCGCCCCGCGCCGGACCCCTTGACTCTCGCGTCGTTCGACACCAGGCACCTCCTCGTCGCCTGGTCGCACCACCTCCGGGCGACTCGCAAGCCACTGTAGCCGGGTCGTACCGGACCCGGGCGGTTCCCGCGCGCCCGCGGTCCCCGCGAGCCCGGGGGCGCCTGGCCCTCGCGAGCCGGCTGCTGCGGGCTGGTCCCCTCGGCTGCGCTCCGCCGGGCCCTCGGGCCGAGTAGGTTGTGCCCCAGCACCCACCCTGGAGGTCCCCATGCGCCGTCCCCCCTGGCTCCTGCCGAGCGTCGCCGCCGTCGTCGTGGTGGCCCTCCTCGTCGGCCTGCTGCGGGTCACCCGTGCCGCCGCCGACGCCGACGAGCTGTCCGGCCTCGCCCTCGACGCGCTGCGGCCGCCGTCGACGACCGAGCGCTTCTACTTCGTCATGACCGACCGGTTCGCCAACGGGGACACGGCCAACGACCGCGGCGGGCTCGTCGGCGACCGGCTCGCCACCGGGTTCGACCCGACCGACAAGGGGTTCTTCCACGGCGGCGACCTGGCGGGTCTCACCGCCCACCTCGACTACATCCAGGGTCTGGGCACCACGGCGATCTGGCTGACCCCGTCGTTCCGCAACCGTCCCGTGCAGGGCACCGGCGACGACGCCAGCGCCGGCTACCACGGCTACTGGATCACCGACTTCACCCGCATCGACCCGCACCTGGGCACCAACGACGAGATGAGGGCCTTCGTCGATGCCGCTCACGCCCGGGGCATGAAGGTGTTCTTCGACATCATCACCAACCACACCGCCGACGTCATCTGGGCCGACGGGTCCCGCTACGTGAGCAAGGCCGAGCGGCCCTACCGCGACGCCGCCGGCCGCGACGTCGACGACGTCGACTACATCGGCTCGACGATGCCGCCGCTCGACGTGCGCACTGCGTTCCCCCGGGTGCCGTACGTGGCACCTGCTGATGCCGACGTCAAGGTGCCCGCCTGGCTGAACGACCCCCGGCTGTACCACAACCGCGGCGACACGACGTGGGCGGGGGAGTCGAGCACGTACGGCGACTTCGCCGGCCTCGACGACCTGTGGACCGAGCGCAGCGAGGTCGTCGACGGCATGACCGACATCTACCGGGCGTGGGTCGACATGGGGATCGACGGGTTCCGGGTCGACACCGTCAAGCACGTCAACATGGAGTTCTGGCAGCAGTTCACCCCGCGGGTGCTCGAGCACGCCCGCGCCGGCGGCAAGGCCGACTTCTTCATCTTCGGCGAGGTCTACACCGCCGACGCCGACGCCATGGCGCGCTACACCACCACCGGCACCCTGCCGGCGACGCTCGACTTCATGTTCCAGGCGAAGGCGGCGGAGTTCGTGCGCGGTGGCTCGCCCGACGGGCTGCGGGAGCTGCTGCTCGCCGACGACCGCTACACCGACGCCGACTCCAACGCGTCGCAGCTGCCGATCTTCCTCTCCAACCACGACCTGGGCCGGATCGGGTTCTCCCTGTCGGGCCTGGCGCACGGCGACGAGCTGGTGGACCGGCTGCGGCTGGCGCACTCGCTCATGTACACGTTCCGCGGCAACCCGGTCGTCTACTACGGCGACGAGCAGGGCCTCATCGGCTCCGGCGGCGACAAGGACGCCCGGCAGGACATGTTCGCCACCCGGACCGCCTCGTACGCGGCCGAGCCGGTGGCCGGCGGGCCGGCCGGCTCCCGCGACCGCTACGACACCTCGCACCCTCTCTACCAGCACGTCGCGGCCCTCGCGCGGCTGCGGGCCGAGCACCGGGCCCTCGCCGACGGCGCCACGACGTTGCGGGCCGCCGAGTCGGGCGTCTTCGCCTTCTCGCGGTTGCTGGCCGGCGAGGACGTCGAGTACGTGGTGGTCGCCAGCAACCGGCAGCGGCCCGCGTCGGTCGAGGTCGCCACGTTCTCGCCGGGGGTGCGGCTGGTGCCGGTCTTCGGTGGCGGCGACCCGGTCACCGTGGCCGCGGACGGGCGGGTGACGGTGGGCGCCGACCCGCTGTCCGTACGCGTCTACCGGGCCGAGGCACCTGTCCCCGCGGCGGCCGACGCGCCGACCGTGACCCTCGCCCCCAGCCACGGCCTGGCGGTGGACCGCGGCCGGGCGAACCTCACCGCCACGCTGGGCGACACCCGTCCGGCGCAGGTCACGTTCGCCGTCCGGGAGGCGGGCACCATCGGGTGGCGTGTGCTCGGCACCGACGACGCGGCACCGTACCGGGTCTATGCTGACGTCAGCGGCTACCCGAACGGCACCCCGCTGGAGCTTCGCGCCGTGGTCAAGGACACCAGCGGCCGCCTGGCCGCCGCCGACCTGGCCGCGTCGCGGCAGTGACGCGTCGAGGATCGCCGACGAGGGGAGCGCCCCGACGCCACCGTCGCGGGCCGGTCGGGAGCGCCTCGTCGCGCTGGTGCGAGCCGGGCCACGACGGTGGTGGTCTACTGATGGGCGTGAACGATCTGGGTCGGCTGCTCGACGCGCACGCGGCGTGGCTGCGCGGTGACCCCGGCGGCAGCGTCCTCGACCTCTCCTCGGCTGACCTGACAGGCGTGTCGCTGGCCGGGGCGGATCTGAGGGGAGCCGTGCTGGTCGAAGCGGTGCTCGACGAGGCCGACCTGCGCGGTGCCCGTCTCGTACGGGCTGATCTCGCGGGTGCCTACCTCGCCGGCGCCAGCCTCGACGGCGCCGTGCTCGACGAGGCCGATCTCTACAAGGCCGAGGCGACGGAGGCCACCTTCGTGAAGGCCTCCCTGGTGGGGGCACGGCTCCAGCGCGGGACCTTCGCAGGGGCCGACCTCCGCCACGCCGACCTCACGGGCGCCGTCATGTCCGACGGGTTCTTCGGTGCCGCCGATCTCACCGGCGCGGTCCTGGTCGACGCCTTCCTCACCGCGGCCGGGTTCGCCGACGCGGTCGTCGACGAGGTGGTGGCGACCCGTGCCACAGGAGGCGTCACCCGCGGTGACGTCGTCGTCGCCGGACGGCGCCTCGACGTGGTCGAGGCCCTCGTGGCGGCTGGTGCCGCCGTGCATCCCGGCCGTCCCGGCGAGCCCCAGCCCGAGGTGCAGCGGTGGCTCGACGCCCGACGCGAGAGCGCGCTGAGGTGAGGGCTGAGGCGTCGGTGCTGCACCTCGACCTGGACGCGTTCTTCGCCGCCGTCGAGCAGCGGGACAAGCCGTCGCTGCGCGGCAAGCCGGTCGTCGTGGGCGGGCTCGGCGGGCGCGGGGTGGTGTCGACCGCCTCGTACGAGGCCCGCCGGTTCGGCGTCCGCTCGGCGATGCCGATGCACGAGGCGCGGCGGCTCTGCCCGCACGCCGCGTTCCTCGCCGGCAGGTTCGGCGCCTACCGCCGGTCGTCACGCGTCGTGATGGGGCTGCTCGCCGAGCTGTCGCCGCTCGTGGAGCCGCTGAGCCTCGACGAGGCGTACGTCGACCTCGCCGCCGGGGGCCTGGACTGCTCCGACCCGGACCGGCTGGTGGCGCTGGCCGAGGACCTGCGCGCCCGGCTCCGGGCGGCGACGGGCGGGCTCACCGCGTCGGTGGGGCTGGGGTCGAGCAAGTTCGTCGCCAAGCTGGCCTCCGAGCTGGCGAAGCCCGATGGGGTGCACCTGGTCGCCCCCGGCACCGAGGCCGACGTGATCGGCCCGCTGCCGGTGCGGGCGATCCCGGGGGTCGGCCCGGTCACCTACGAACGGCTGCTGCGGCTCGGCATCGAGACGGTGGCCCAGCTGCGGCAGGCGTCGCCGACCGAGCTGCGCCGCGAGCTGGGCCCAGCCATGGCCGAGTCGCTGGCGCTGCTGGCGTACGCCCGCGACGACCGCCCGGTCTCGGGGGAGCGGGAGTCCAAGTCGGTGTCGACCGAGGAGACGTTCCAGGTCGACATCGCCGACCTGCCGACCCTGGAGGCGG
>JBHAES010000085.1:0-21097 GCA_041855725.1 Actinomycetota bacterium | reverse complement strand
GGGTCGTCCGGGTGCGCCCGCGGGCGGTCCTCCGGCCGGCGGAGGCCGCGGTGGTCGCGGTGGTCGCGGCGGGTCCGGCACCCAGGGCGCGTTCGGTCGCGCGGGGGGTCCGAGCCGTCGGGGCCGCAAGTCCCGCAAGCAGCGCAGGCAAGAGTTCGACCAGATGGAGGCGCCGACGATCGGTGGCGTGCGCATCCGCCCGGGCGACGGCCAGAAGATCCGGCTCGCCCGCGGCGCCTCGCTCACCGACCTCGCCGAGAAGATCGGCGTCGACCCGGCGTCGCTGGTGCAGGTGCTGTTCAACCTCGGCGAGATGGTGACCGCCACCCAGTCGGTGGCCGACGACACCCTCCAGGTGCTCGGCGCCGAGCTGAGCTACGAGATCGAGGTCGTCTCGCCCGAGGACGAGGACCGCGAGCTGCTCGAGAGCTTCGACATCGAGTTCGGTGAGGACGAGGGCGGCGAGGAGGACCTCGCGGCCCGGCCGCCGGTGGTGACCGTCATGGGCCACGTCGACCACGGCAAGACCAAGCTGCTCGACGCCCTGCGCGACAGCAACGTGGTCGCCGGTGAGGCGGGCGGCATCACGCAGGCCATCGGCGCCTACCAGGTGGAGACCGAGGTCGACGGCGTCGAGCGTGCCATCACCTTCATCGACACCCCGGGCCACGAGGCGTTCACCGCCATGCGTGCCCGTGGCGCGAAGTCCACCGACATCGCGGTGCTCGTGGTGGCCGCCGACGACGGGGTGATGCCCCAGACGATCGAGGCGCTCAACCACGCCAAGGCGGCCGACGTGCCGATCGTGGTGGCCGTCAACAAGATCGACCTCGAGACCGCCGACCCGGTCAAGGTACGCGGCCAGCTCACCGAGTACGGCCTCGTCCCCGAGGAGTACGGCGGCGACACGATGTTCGTCGACGTGTCCGCCCGGGCGAAGCAGAACCTCGACGGGCTGCTCGAGGCGATCGTGCTGACCGCCGACGCCGCCCTCGACCTGCGGGCCAACCCCGACATGCCCGCGCAGGGCGTGGCGATCGAGGCGCACCTCGACAAGGGCCGCGGGCCGGTGGCGACCGTGCTCGTCCACCGCGGCACCCTGCGGGTGGGCGACTCGATCGTGGCCGGCTCCGCCCACGGTCGCGTCCGCGCCATGATCGACGACCGTGGCGACACGGTCGCCGAGGCGCCGCCGTCCATGCCGGTGCAGGTGCTCGGCCTCACGTCGGTGCCCGGTGCGGGCGACAACTTCCTGGTCGTCGACGACGACCGGAAGGCCCGCCAGATCGCCGAGAAGCGCGAGTCCCGCATGCGGGCCGCCCAGCTGGCCCGCTCGACGCGTCGCCGTACGATCGACGAGCTGCTCAAGCAGATGGAGCGCGCCGACCAGGTCAGCGAGCTCAACCTCATCCTCAAGGGCGACTCGGCCGGCTCGGTCGAGGCGCTGGAGGACGCGCTGCTGGGCATCGAGGTCAGCGACGAGGTGTCGCTGCGGATCATCGACCGCGGCGTGGGCGCGATCACCGAGACCAACGTCACCCTCGCCTCGGCGTCCGACGCCGTCATCATCGGCTTCAACGTCCGGGCGCAGGGCAAGGCGACCGAGCTCGCCGACCACGAGGGCGTCGAGATCAAGTACTACTCGGTCATCTACGCCGCGATCGACGACATCGAGGCCGAGCTCAAGGGCATGCTCAAGCCGCTGGAGGAGGAGCAGGTCCGCGGCCAGGCCGAGATCCGCGAGATCTTCCGGTCGTCGAAGGTCGGCACGATCGCCGGCTGCATGGTCGTCGACGGCACCGTCCGACGGCACCAGAAGGCCCGCCTCGTCCGCGACGGCATCGTCGTGGCCGAGACGAGCATCAACACGCTGCGTCGCGAGAAGGACGACGTGGTCGAGGTGCGCGAGGGCTACGAGTGCGGCATGACGCTGCAGAACTACTCCGACATCCGGATCGGCGACGTGATCGAGACCTACGAGATCGTCGAGAAGCCGCGGAGCTGACCGCGTCAGCGCACCGAACCGGCACCGGGCGACCGGTGCCGGTTCGGCGTCTTGGGCCATGACGGGCACGTGGACCGTCACGGCCACGCATGGTCGGGTGCCGCAGGGTCGCAGGAGTATCGTCGCGGCGTGGACGACGCGGACGGTGCCGGGTCGATCGGGGTCCCGGAGCCTCGGGCGAGGACGTCGGCCACGGTTCGAGACGGTGAGAGACGGTTGGCATGAGCATCGCGACGTTGCTGAACGAGCACTCGATCGACCTTGCGACCTACCGGGAGGTCGAGATCGAGTCGGGTCGGGCTCGGGTCGCGCTGTCGATCTGGGAGGCCGGGGAGGACGCGGCGCCGACGCTGGTGTTCGCACCCGTTGTTCTACAGCCCTTTCCTGCACGCGGTCAGCTGCCACGGCTACCACGTGGTGGGTGTCCACCTGCTGTCGCACGGGCGCAGCCCCCGGGTCGTCAGGAGGTTCACCCTCGACGACCTCGTCGGCAACGTCACGGACGCCGTCGGCTACGCCTGCGCCCGGTTCCCCGGCCCCGTCGCTGCGATGGGGTCGAGCCAGGGTGGGGTCCTCACGCTCCTGGCCGCCGGGGCGGAGCACCGGATCCGGGTCGCGTTCGCCCACAACATCCTGTTCCCGCCGCTGCGGCAGACCCTGTCTGTGACCAGCCTGCCCGACTCGCTGGCCTACCCGGCGCTCCGGCGACTCGCGGCCGCCGCCGGCCCGTTGCTGCCGGGGCTGCCGGTACCGCTCGGCGCCTATCTCGACGCGGGCCGGATCTTCTCCGACCCGCGGTGGCGTGACGCCTTCTACCGGGACCCCCTCGGACGCACCACGTACCCGCTGGGCTTCCTGTCCAGCCTGGTCGCGAGCGACATGCCGGCCCTCGTCGACGGCAGCATCACGTGCCCGGTGGTGGTGCTCGCGGCGGCGGGCGACCCCCTGTTCCCCCTCGGCTACAGCCGTCTGGTGCACGAGCGGCTGGTAGCACCCGAGAAGCGGTTCGTCGAGGTGGACGCCGACCACCACCTGATCCTCAACGAGCGGGTCGAGGACGTCCTCCCCACGGTGCTGGCCGCGCTCGACGACCACCTGCGGCGGCCCGGCGTCGAGCCCGGCGACCACCTCGACGACGTGCACCACGGGCACCGGCACGCCCCCCACGGCGAGCACCGCGACGAGCACTGAGCGCGGGCCGACGGCACCGGAGGCACGGTGAGCACCACGACCCTGGGCGACGCGGCGACCGGGCGCCGCCCCCAGCGACGGCCCTCGTGGATCCGCTGCGCCGTGCGGAACCCGGTCGCGGTCGCGAGGTACGCCTCGACGGCGTTGCGCGGCCGGGTCTGCCCGGCGCGGCCCGTGGCGGCCAGCCTGGTCGACGCAGCGTCGGCGTCGCCGGGCCCGCGGGGCGTGGTCGGACCCCGGGCGCGCCACTAAGGTGGCCCGGTACGCACTCCACCTCAGGAGCTGGACATGACCAACCCGATGGCCCTCAAGAAGGCCGAGCAGATCAAGCACATCGCCGCCGAGATGGTGCAGCGGCGCGTCAACGACCCCCGGCTCGGGTTCGTGACCGTCACCGACGTGCGCCTCAGCAAGGACGGGCGCGACGCCACCGTGTTCTACACCGTCCTCGGCGGCGAGGCGGAGCAGGCCGAGACCGCGGCGGCGCTGGAGGCCGCGAAGGGCCAGATCCGCACCACGGTGTCGCGCCGGCTCGGCGCCCGCTTCGCGCCCACGATCACGTTCCTGCCCGACGCCGTGCCCGAGACCAGCGCCCACATGGAGCAGCTGCTCGCCCAGGCCCGGGCCGACGACGCCGAGGTGGCCTCGCGCGCCGCCGGCGCCACGTACGCCGGGGAGGCCGACCCCTACCGGCACAAGGAGGACGACGCCGAGTCCGACCACGAGGGCCGCGCGTGAGCGACGACGGGCTGCTGGTGGTCGACAAGCCGCCGGGCTGGACGTCGCACCAGGTGGTCGGACGCTGCCGTCGCCTCCTCGGCACCCGCAAGGTCGGCCACGCCGGCACGCTCGACCCGATGGCCACCGGCGTCCTGGTCGTCGGCGTCAACCGGGCGACCCGGCTGCTGGGCCACCTCGCGCTCCACGACAAGCGCTACCTCGCCACGATCCGGCTGGGCGTCGACACGGTCACCGACGACGCCGACGGCGACGTCGTCGCGACCCGGGGCGCCGCCGACCTCGACCCGGGAGCCGTCCAGGCCGCCGTGGCCGACCTGACCGGCGACATCGAGCAGGTGCCGTCGGCGGTGTCGGCGGTGAAGGTCGACGGCAAGCGGTCGTACGCGCGGGTCCGGGCCGGCGAGCAGGTCCGGCTGGCGGCGCGGCCGGTCCGGGTGACCCGGTTCGACGTGCTCGCCATCCGGGCCACCACCGCCGGCGACGGCGTCGCGGTCACCGACCTCGACGTGGACGTCGAGTGCTCGACCGGCACCTACGTGCGGGCGCTCGCCCGCGACCTCGGCGAGGCGCTCGGCACCGGGGCCCACCTCACCGCGCTGCGGCGGACGAGGGTCGGCGGCTACACCCTCGACGACGTCACCCTCGACGTCACCGCCGACCCGCCCGGCGACCCGCGCCCGGCCGCGACCCTGCTGAGCATGGCCGAGGCGGCCCGCAGGTCCTTCCCCGTCGTCACCCTCGACGCGGCCCAGGCGGCCGCGGTGACGTACGGCAAGCCGCTCGACGTCCCGCTCGACCGTCTCACCGGCGTCCTCGCGCCCGGCGGCCGACTCCTGGCGCTGTACCGTCCGGGGCGGGACGGGCAGGCCGTCCCCGAGGCCGTGCTCTGTGGACCGGGGGAGGTGTGATGGGGCCGGACGCTGCTGCCGACCAGCCCGAGCGGCCCACCGTCGTGGCGATCGGGAACTTCGACGGCGTGCACGTGGGCCACCGCGAGGTGCTGCGGCGGGCCCAGGCGCAGGCCCCCGACCTGCCCCTCGTCGCGGTCACGTTCTGGCCGCACCCGATGACGGTGCTGCGCCCCGACGCGGCACCCGAGCTGCTGTGCGACCTGCCGGCCCGGATCGACCTGCTCAAGCGGGCGGGCGCCCGGCAGGTCCGGGTCGTCGAGTTCACCGAGCGGGTGGCGCGCTGGTCGCCGGAGCAGTTCGTCGAGCAGGTGCTCGTGCCGCTCCACCCGTGCGTCGTCGTGGTGGGGGAGAACTTCGCCTTCGGGCACCGGGCCGCCGGCGACGTGACGACCCTGCGGGAGCTGGCCGCGGGCCGGTTCCGGGTGGTCGCGCTGCCGCTCGTGTCCGACGACGCCGCCTTCTCGTCGAGCCGAGTCCGCCGCGAGCTCGCCGCCGGCGACGTCGAGGCCGCCGCCGAGGTGCTCGGGCGCCCGTTCCGGTTCTCCGGCATCGTCGTGATGGGCGACCAGCGGGGCCGCACCCTCGGGTTCCCCACCGCCAACCTCACCGTGCCCCGGGGGCACGCCTGCCCGGCCGACGGGGTGTACGCGGGCTGGCTCACCCGCCTCGACGACCCCGACGCCGAGCGGTGGCCGGCGGCGGTCTCGGTCGGCACCAACCCGACCTTCGACGGGGCCGAGCGCCGCGTCGAGTCGTACGTGCTCGACCGCGACGACCTCGACCTCTACGGGGCGCCCGTCGGGGTCGACTTCGTCGCCCGGCTCCGGGGACAGGTGCGGTTCACCTCGCGCGACGACCTGGTGCGCCAGCTCGACCAGGACGTCGCCGACACCCGCCGCGTCCTCGCCGGCTGACGGGGCTCAGGCGCGGAAGCGGAGGCTCTTGCGGTAGATGGCGTCGTGGTAGACGGGCTTGTCGTCGCTGGAGGGCACCCCTTCGACGTGCCCGGTCACCGACGCCCGGTGGTTGCCCGTGGGCTCGTAGCCGAGCGAGATGTAGAGGGGGATGGCGCGGTAGTTGTCGGGGTCGACGCCGAGGAACACCTCGTCGAACCCGAGCTCTTTGGCGAACGTCTCGACGAACTCGTCGAGCATCCGGCCCACGCCCTGGCGGCGGGCGTGCTGGTAGACGTACATGTTCCGCAGCTCGGGGCACAGGTCGCCCTCGGCGACGTCGAGCACGACGGTGCCCTGGGGGTCGTCGCCCCGGATCGCGATGATGTAGTGGCTGGTGCCGTCGCGGGCCTCGTCGAACCGACGGTCGCAGACGAAGGCGTCGGTGCGGTCCTCCAAGGCGCGCAGTGCGGGCAGGTCGGCCTCGGTGACCAGGCGGACCACGATTCCAGCAGCGTTCTGGGGGGCCATGCGCAACCTCCTGACGGGTGCGGACTGGGTGCACCCGCAACCTACCCGATGCCGGAGCCCCGCACCGGGAGTCCCGGGCCACGGGCGGCGCGGGCCAGGGATTATGCCAGGCGCGGGGCCGGCTGGTAGCCTGAGCGTCGCCGTAGATCGGCCGCGACCTCCCAAGCGCCCCGACCGCACCGAGCAACCGGGGCATCGCGCAACGGGAACACGGAAGGAGCACGTCGATGGACGCTGCCACGAAGAAGAAGATCATCGAAGAGTACGCGACCTCGCCCGGCGACACCGGTTCGCCCGACGTGCAGATCGCCCTGCTCACCAAGCGCATCGCTCACCTCACCGAGCACCTGAAGGCGCACAAGGGCGACCACCACAGCCGCCGCGGCCTGATGCTGCTGGTCGGCCAGCGCCGTCGCCTGCTCAACTACGTCGCCAAGAACGACATCGAGCACTACCGCCGCCTCATCGAGCGGCTCGGTCTGCGTCGGTGACCTCGTCGGGGCCCGTCTGTCACGGACGGGCCCCGTCGCACGTCCACCGTCGCCCCCACAACTGAACATCGCATCACCAGAACCATCGCGAACGCCTCCGCCGGACGGTTCGGGCGGTCCTCGGTAGTGGGGTGCGGGTCGTCGCAGACGCCCCGCGCGCCTCGATCGAAGACCGGTTCCGGTCCGTCGCACCGGCCCCGATGAGGTGGCTCGCGCGCACAGAGAGGAAACCCCGTGGAGGGTCCCGACCTTCGATTCACCGAGGCCGTCATCGACAACGGCCAGTACGGCAAGCACGTCGTCCGCTTCGAGAGCGGCCTGCTGGCCCGCCAGGCCGACGGCTGCGCCACCGTCTACCTCGACGACGACACCATGCTGCTGTCGGCCACCACGGCCGCCAAGAACCCGCGCGACATGATCGACTTCTTCCCGCTGACGGTCGACGTCGAGGAGCGCATGTACGCCGCCGGGCGCATCCCCGGCTCGTTCTTCCGCCGCGAGGGTCGCCCGTCGGAGGGCGCGATCCTGGCCGCGCGGCTCATCGACCGCCCGCTGCGCCCCTGCTTCGTCAAGGGGCTGCGCAACGAGGTGCAGGTCGTCGTCACCGTGATGGCGCTCAACCCGAACGTGCTCTACGACGTGGTGGCCATCAACGCCGCCTCGATGTCGACCCAGCTGGCCGGGCTGCCCGTCGCCGGCCCGATCGGCGGCGTCCGGGTCGCGCTCATCGGCAA
This sequence comes from Actinomycetota bacterium, assembly GCA_041855725.1. Lineage (GTDB taxonomy): Bacteria > Actinomycetota > Actinomycetes > Propionibacteriales > Propionibacteriaceae > JBHAES01. The sequence goes on along the minus strand of JBHAES010000085.1, from coordinate 13,600 downwards.
CCAGTGGGTCGGCTTCCCGACCGTCAAGCAGCTCGAGGACGCGACGTTCGACATGGTCGTGGCCGGCCGGGTGCTGCCTGACGGCGACGTGGCCATCATGATGGTCGAGGCCGAGTCGACCGAGCAGACCTGGGACCTGGTGCGCTCGGGTCGTACGGCCCCCACCGAGGAGGTCGTCGGCCAGGGTCTCGAGGCCGCGAAGCCGTTCATCAAGGCGCTGTGCGACGCGCAGGTGGAGCTGAAGGCGCAGTTCCAGAAGCCGGAGCGGGTGTTCCCCGTCTTCCTGGACTACCAGAGTGACGTGTACGAGGCCGTCGCGCAGGCGGCGACCGACCGGCTCCGGCAGGTCATGTCGATCGTGGGCAAGCAGGAGCGCGAGACCGGCACCGAGGAGCTGCTCGCCCAGGTCCACGACGAGGTCGACCGTCTCTTCCCCGAGCGGGAGAAGGAGGTCACCGGCGCGTTCCGGGCGCTGACCAAGAAGGTCGTGCGGCACCGTACCCTCACCGAGCAGGTCCGCATCGACGGCCGCGGCGTGCGCGACATCCGCACGCTGTCGTGCGAGGTCGGCGTGGTGCCGCGGGTGCACGGGTCGGCGCTGTTCATGCGCGGCGAGACCCAGATCCTCGGCGTCACCACCCTCAACATGCTCGACATGGAGCAGAAGCTCGACACGCTGGCGCCCGAGACCGCCAAGCGCTACATGCACAACTACAACTTCCCGCCCTACTCGACCGGTGAGACCGGCCGCGTCGGCTCCCCGAAGCGTCGCGAGATCGGTCACGGCGCCCTCGCCGAGCGGGCGCTGGTGCCGGTGCTGCCCACCCGCGACGAGTTCCCGTACGCGATCCGTCAGGTCTCCGAGGCGCTCGGCTCGAACGGGTCGACGTCGATGGGGTCGGTGTGCGCCTCCACCCTCGCCCTGCTGAACGCGGGCGTGCCGCTGAAGGCGCCGGTGGCCGGCATCGCCATGGGCCTCATGAGCGACGAGATCGACGGCACCACCCGCTACGTGGCGCTGACCGACATCCTCGGCGCCGAGGACGCCCTCGGCGACATGGACTTCAAGGTCGCCGGCACCCGCGACTTCGTCACGGCCCTGCAGCTCGACACCAAGCTCGACGGCATCCCCGCCGACGTGCTGGCCGGCGCGCTGCTGCAGGCCCGAGAGGCGCGGCACACGCTGCTCGACGTGATGGGCGAGGCGATCGACGCCCCCGACGAGATGAGCCCCTTCGCGCCGCGGATCATCACCGTGAAGATCCCGGTCGACAAGATCGGCGAGGTGATCGGGCCCAAGGGCAAGGTCATCAACCAGATCCAGGAGGACACGGGCGCCAACCTGTCCATCGAGGACGACGGCACCGTCTACATCGGCGCCGAGACGGGGGAAGCTGCCGACGCCGCCCGCGCCATGGTGAACGCCATCGCCAACCCGCAGATGCCCGAGAAGGGCGAGCGCTACCTGGGCACGGTGGTCAAGCTCACCGCGTTCGGCGCGTTCGTGTCGCTGCTGCCCGGCAAGGACGGCCTGCTGCACATCAGCAAGCTGCGTCGCCTGGCGGGCGGCTCCCGGGTGGAGAACGTCGAGGACGTGCTGTCCGTCGGCCAGAAGCTCCAGGTCGAGATCTCCGAGATCGACGACCGCGGCAAGCTCTCCCTCGTCCCGGTGGTCGAGGAGGAGGACGAAGCGGCCGAGTGACCTGACCTCGTCCGACGGCCGCCCGGCACGTTCCGGGCGGCCGTCGGCGTCCCTGGGGTCGACGCCGCGCGGGTCGTACGCTCGGCGCGCCCGGGGCGGTACGGTGGCGTCTCGCCAGGCGCCGACGGCCCCCGAGCCGGGGTCGCGGGTGCGCGGCGCAGGCCGCGTCCGGGCGGGGAGGTCAGCCCAGCTCGAGCGCCTGGCGCTGGGCCTCGGCCTCGCTGTCGATCTCGGCGAGGACCTCCTTCGAGGGGCCCTGGATGTAGCTGACCGCGCTGACCTTGCCGTTGCTGGACACGTTGGTGTCGGCGGTGTGGACGATGTCGGTGTTCTGCAGCGACACCCCGATCCACGACCCGTCCTCCAGCCGGGTGGCGACCGCGCTGATGATGCCGCGGCGTCCGCCCGCCTCGTCACCGGCCGGGTCGAGCTGGCCCTCCATGCGCCACTCGGCGTGGATCACCGCCACGTCGTCGCCGAGGCGGCGCACCGCGACCGTCTCGACCTTGACCTTCGCCTTGGCGAAGGCGTGGTCGAACCCGAACTGGTGGGCCTTGCGGATCGCCCGCCGGTTGCGCCACCACAGCCCCACCACGTTGACGAAGTCGGCGTCCTCGACGAACAGGTCGGCGATCGCCTTCGCGTCCCGCTTGTGCCACGCCTTCGCGAACGCGGCGGCCAGGTCGGTGGGCTCGGTCAGCCGCTTGCGCGCCGACGAGGGGAGCGCCATCCGCGGGGTCTGCTGGGCGAGCCTGCGCAGGCGGGTCCGGAGCTTCATGCGTGCCTCTGAAGGATGTGTCGCACCACGGCCCCAACCTTGCCATCCCGGCGGCCCGGACGCATCCGCGGCACGCGCCCGCGAGACCAGAGCCCCGTACGGTCTCGGACGGGTCCGGACACGCCGCAGGCGGCCGAGGAGCAGGCGCGAGCGGGGACGGGCGCGGCGACGCGACCGCGCCGGGCCGCGACTGTCGCAGCGACCGCATAGGCTGGGGCGCACGACGGAAGGAGCGGGCCATGCGGGTCGGAGTGTTCGGGGTGTACGGGCGGATGGGAGCGGAGGTCTGCCGTGCCGTGACCATGGCCAAGGACCTCGACCTGGTGGCGGGTCTCGACGTGGGCGATGCGCGGGAGGAGGCGCTCAAGGCGCAGGTGGTCGTCGACTTCACCCACCCGGACTCGGTGATGGAGAACGTCAAGTGGTGCATCGACCACGGCCTCCACGTGGTCGTCGGCACCACGGGCTTCGACGAGGCCCGGCTGCAGCAGGTGCGCGACTGGCTCGGCGACGACCCCACGGTGGGGGTGCTCATCGCCGCCAACTTCTCCATCGGCGCGGTGCTGATGATGCACTTCGCCACCCTTGCGGCGCGCCACTACCCGTCGGTGGAGATCATCGAGCTGCACCATCCCAACAAGGCCGACGCCCCCTCCGGCACCGCGGTCGCCACCGCCCACCGCATCGCGCGGGTGCGCGACGAGGCCGGCCTCGGCCCCGTGCCTGACGCCACCCAGCAGGAGGTCGCGGGTGCCCGGGGCGCGGTGATCGACGGCATCCACGTGCACGGCGTGCGCCTCGGCGGTCTGCTCGCCCACCAGGAGGTGCTGTTCGGCTCCACGGGCGAGACCCTCACCATCCGGCACGACTCGATGGACCGCGCCTCGTTCATGCCCGGCGTGCTCTCGGCCGTGCGCTGGGTCCCCACCAACCCAGGCCTCACCGTGGGCATGGAGCGGCTCCTCGGTCTGGAGGCCTGAGTGCCCGCACGGACCCGCCGCAGCCCGCTCGCCCGTCTGGTCGTCGTCCTGGTCCCGATCCTGGTCGTGGTCGCCGGGGTGCTGGTGGGAGGTGGCAACACGCTGGGCCGCCGCTATCTCGAGCAGCAGGTCAGCGACCAGCTGGTGGCCAAGACCGACCTCACCGCCAGCCCCACCGTCGAGATCCGCGACTCCGTCGTCGTCTGGAGCATGGTGCGGCAGCGGTTCGACCACGTGCGCATCGTGCTGCCCGGGCTCGCCCTGGACCAGGTCGCCGGGGTGCGCACCGACCTCGACGTGGTGCTGCGCGACGTCACCGTGCGCGACGGCTACGCCACGGTCGTCGCCGGCTCGCTCTCCGGCACGTCCCGCTTCACCTGGGACCAGGTCTCGACGGCGGCCGGCTTCCCCGTGGCACCGGCCTCCGGGGGCCGTGTCGCCGCCAGCTACCGGCTCACCGTCGCCGGCCTGGCCGTCACCGCCGAGGTGACCGCGCGGCCCACCATCACCTCCGCGGGCGAGCTCACCCTCGTCGAGCCGGACGTGTCGGTGGCCGGCTACGCCCTGCCGCCGTCGCTGGTGCAACAGGTCGTCGACGCGCTCATCCGCCCGGTCTCGCTACCGCTGCCGCAGGGGATCCGGGCCACCGAGGTCGAGGTCCGCGACGAGGGTCTCGTCGTCGCGCTGACCGGCACCGACGTCGAGGTGACCGCGCTCCGGTAGGCGGGCGGCGTCTCAGGCGTCGGGTGCGGGCCGGTGCTCGCGGATGTCGGTGTGCAGGCGCACGAGCCGCACCCGCACCTCGCCGTCGTCGCCGCGCAGCACGGCGTGGGCGCCGTCGGGGGCCCACCCCGAGTCGCGCAGGTGGGCGCGCAGCGCGTCGTCGGTGGCGACGACCCACCAGTAGGCGGTGGTGAACCCGTCGGCGCGCATCGTGTCGACGGCCGCCTGCACGAGGCGGGACAGGTGGCCGTCGCGGTCGGCGCCGGGGGCGACCACCAGCTCGGTGACGAGGCCGTCGGTGGCCACGGCGTCCCGGTCGTCGCTGGGTGCCACGGCCACGAACCCCACCACCTCCTGGTCGGACACCGCCACCAGCACGCGCGCGCTCGCGACCGGGGGCCGTACGATCGACCGCTCCCACACGCCGGCCAGCTCGTCGAGGTCGATCTCGGGGGCCATGGCGTGGCCGGGATGGTCGGGCTGCGCCCACGCGTCGCGCTGCAGCCGGGCGACGGCCGCCGCCTCGCCCGGCAGCGCCAGCCGGACGTGTCCGCCCATCAGGTGACCACCACCACCGGCAGGATCATGGGGCGGCGACGGTGGGTGCTCGAGACCCACCGCCCGAGCGCCCGACGCATGATCTGCTGCAGGCGGTGCCGGTCCTCGACGCCGTCGGCGAGCGCCGCGCGCAGGTCGGCCACGATCTGGGTGCGGATCTCGTCGAACACCGTGTCGTCCTCCACGAACCCGCGGGCGTGGATGTCGAGCGACTGGAGCGCCTGGGTGTGGCGGTTGACGGCTGCGACGATGGTGATGAACCCCTCCTCGCCGAGGATCTTGCGGTCGGCCAGGGCCTCCTCGGACAGCCCGCCCACGCTGGCCCCGTCGACGAGGATGTAGCTGGCGTCGATGCGGCCCACCACCGTCGCGACGCCGCGCGCCAGGTCGACCACGGTGCCGTCGTCGGCGACGATCGTACGAGACCGCGGCACGCCGGTGGCGATGGCCAGCTCGGCGTTGGCGATGAGGTGCCGCGCCTCGCCGTGCACCGGCATCGCGTTCTTGGGCCGCACGATGTTGTAGCAGTAGAGGAGCTCGCCGGCGCTCGCGTGCCCCGACACGTGCACGAGCGCGTTGCCCTTGTGCACCACGCGCGCCCCCAGCTTCGACAACCCGTTGATCACCCGGTAGACCGCGTTCTCGTTGCCGGGGATCAGCGACGACGCCAGCAGCACCGTGTCGCCGGGCCGGATCGCCACCTGCGGGTGCTCCCGGTTCGCCATGCGCGACAGCGCCGACAGCGGCTCACCCTGCGATCCGGTGGAGACGACCACCACCTCGTCCTCGGCGTACTTGTCGAGGTCCCGCTGCTCGATGAGCGTGTCACCGGGCACCCGCAGGAACCCGAGGTCGCGCGCGACCGACATGTTGCGCACCATCGAGCGGCCCACGTAGGCGACCTTGCGGCCGTGCGCGACGGCGAGGTCCATCACCTGCTGCACCCGGTGCACGTGGGAGGCGAAGCAGGCCACCACCAGCTTCTGCTTCGACGAGGCGAACACCCGCTCCAGCGCCGGCTCCACGTCGCGCTCGGGGGTGGTGAACCCGGGCACCTCGGCGTTGGTCGAGTCGACCATGAACAGGTCGACGCCCTCGGTGCCGAGGCGGGCGAACCCCCGCAGGTCGGTGATGCGGCCGTCGAGAGGGAGCTGGTCCATCTTGAAGTCGCCGGTGTGCAGCACCGTGCCGGCCTTCGTCCGGATGCACACCGCGACCGCGTCGGGGATCGAGTGGTTGACGGCCAGGAACTCCAGGTCGAAGGGGCCGGTCGTCACCCGGGTGCCCTCGCCGACCTCGTGGTAGACGGTCTCGCGCAGCCGGTGCTCGCGCAGCTTCTCGCGGACGAACCCGAGCGTCAGCTTGCTGCCGTAGACGGGGATGTCGGGCCGCATGCGCAGCAGGTAGGGCACCGCGCCGATGTGGTCCTCGTGCCCGTGGGTGAGCACCAGGGCCGCCACGTCGTCGAGGCGGTCCTCGATCGCCCCGAGCCCTGGCAGGATCAGGTCGACGCCGGGGTGGTCGTCCTCGGGGAACAGCACCCCGCAGTCGACCAGCAGCAGCCGGCCGTCGATCTCGAAGCTCGTCATGTTGCGGCCCACGTCGCCCAGCCCGCCCAGCGGGATCACGCGTAGGGTGTCGGGGGCGAGCGGGGGCGGGGTTCTCAGCGCGGCGTCAGGCACCTCGACAGCCTAGCGGCGTCGCGCCCCGGTGCCGACCCGCGCGCCGGGCGCCACCTGGTGCCGGGTCGCCCGGCGGCGATTATGTCGTACGCCCGCGGGTCGGCTATCCTGAACCGGTTGTCGGCGACCGTGCGTCGCCTTCCCGATCGAGGAGTGTTCCAGTGGCTGCCGTGTGCGACATCTGCGCCAAGCGCCCGGGGTTCGGTCACAACGTGCCCTGGTCGAAGAAGAAGACCAACCGCCAGTGGTCGCCCAACATCCAGCGCGTCCGCGCCCTGGTCGAGGGTGCCCCGAAGCGCCTCAACGTCTGCACCGCCTGCCTGAAGGCCGGCAAGGTCACCCACCGCTGACCCGCGGACACCCGACCCGCCCCGAGGGGCGGGTCTTCTGCTGCCCGGGGCCGGGTCGGCTTCCCGGCCGGACTCCCACGTGCCACGCCCGGACCGGTGTCGCGCTGACGGGCACCACGGGCCGGGCGACCCCGCAGCCGGTGACTCCCCTGGGGCAGGCCACCGGGACGGAGCCTGCGCACCTGGTGCGCAGCGGCCGGACCAGCACCCGTCGTCACCAGGCCCGCACCGTGCTCCAGCGCCCGCTCCCGGCCCCTGGCTGGGCACGGCCCTAGGCTGGCGACCATGACCGCGCACGCGACCGGCTGGCTGACGCCGATGTTCCGTACCCTCAGCGGGCCGCTGGGGCCGGTGGTGGGCGGCGACACGGCCGCGGGACTCGAGGCGCTCGGGCTGGAGACCGTGCACGACCTCGTGCGTCACCTGCCGGTGCGGCTCCAGGCCGGCACCGAGGAGAGCGACCTCGAGGCGATCTACGCCGAGCAGCAGGCGGCGCTGAGCCGGGGCGAGGTGCTCGACGACCACGTGGCCGTGCTCCTGCGGATCGCCCACACCACGGCGCACCTGTTCGAGCCGGGCAAGGCCCTCAAGGACGCCCGCGGCGGCCGGCGCCACCCGGGTCGGCTCACCGCCGACCTCACCGACGGGCACGGCCGCATCCTCCGCGTCACCTGGTTCGGTACCGAACGGATGCTGGTCCAGTGGTACCGGGACCTGCGGCGCACCTCGCGCGGCCTCTTCGTCGGCCGGCTGGGATGGTTCCAGGGCGATCCGCAGCTCGTGAACCCCGACTTCGTGTCGGTGACCCCCGACGGTGCCTTCCTCGGCTCGGGCCCGAAGCGGCAGATCGCCGAGCAGGTGTCGCAGCACCCGTTCATCGGCATCTACCGGCAGAGCGCGAGGCTGCCCACCTGGACGATCTCGAGCGCGGTCGGCCTCGTCGTCGACGCCGTCAAGGGCCTGCCCGACCCGATGCCGGCGTGGGTGCGCGAGGCGGCCGACCTGCCCGAGCTCGGAGCCGCCATCGTGGCGGCGCACCTGCCCACGAGCCGCGACGAGCACGCCCGCGGGGTCGAGCGAGTCCGGTTCGACGAGGCGTTCGCCACCCAGGCCGCCATGGCCTACCGGCGCGCCGACGCGTCGCGGCACCTCGCCGTACGCCGCCCACCGGCACCCGGCGGGCTCGTCGACCGGCTCGACGCGCGGCTCCCGTTCCGCCTCACCGACGAGCAGGTGGCGGTCTGCGACGAGATCTTCGCCGACCTCGACCGCACCCGGCCGATGCAGCGGCTGCTGCAGGGCGAGGTCGGCTCCGGCAAGACGGTCGTCGCCCTGAGGGCCATGCTCCGCGTGGTCGACGCCGGCGGGCAGGCGGTGCTGCTGGCGCCGACGGAGGTGCTCGCCCAGCAGCACCACCAGTCGATCCTGGGGCTGCTCGGCGAGCTCGGCCAGGGGCCCGTCCTCGGCGCGCCCGAGGGCGCCACCGACGTGGTGCTGCTCACCGGGTCCACCCCCGCCGCGGCCCGACGCGCCGCGCTCGACCGCCTCGCCGACGGGTCGGCCGGGCTGGCCGTCGGCACCCACGCCCTGCTCCACGAGGGCGTCGACTTCGCCGACCTCGGGCTCGTGGTGGTCGACGAGCAGCACCGGTTCGGGGTGGAGCAGCGCAACGCCCTCGGCGTCCGCGGCGACCGCCACCCCCACGTGCTCGTCATGACCGCCACCCCGATCCCGCGGTCGGTGGCCATGACGGTGTTCGGCGACCTCGACGTGTCCACCATCCGGCACCCGCCCACCGGTCGAGCGGGCGTGCAGACCTCGGTGGTCGACACCCGCGTCCGCCCCGAGCACCTGGCCCGCGTGTGGCAGCGGATCCGCGAGGACGTCGCCCAGGGTCGCCAGGCCTTCGTGGTGGTGCCCCGCATCAAGGCCGAGGCCGGTCCCGGCCACGCCGTGGAGGAGACCTACGAGCAGCTCCGCGACGGCCCGCTGCAGGGGCTGCGCCTCGCCATGCTCCACGGCCGGATGAGCACCGCGGCCAAGCGCGACACCATGGCCGACTTCGCCGCCGGCGCCGTCGACGTGCTCGTGGCCACCACCGTCGTAGAGGTGGGGGTCGACGTGCCGAACGCCACCGTCATGGTGGTGCTCGACGCCGAGAGCTATGGGGTGTCGCAGCTCCACCAGCTCCGCGGCCGGATCGGACGCGGCCCCCACCGCGGCGTCTGCATCCTGGTGACCGCCTCGAAGGTGCGCGACGAGACCGAGAAGCGGCCCAAGCCCGTCTCCAACGCCCACATGGAGCGGCTCTACGCGGTGCAGGCCACCACGGACGGCTTCGAGCTGGCCGAGGTCGACCTGCGCCAGCGCCGCGAGGGCGACGTGCTCGGCCTGCGGCAGTCCGGCGGCCGCTCGAGCCTGCGGGTCATCCGGGTGCTCGAGCACGCCGAGCTGCTCGAGACGGCACGCGACCTCGCCCAGCAGGTGGTGGCCCGCGACCCGGACCTCACCGACCCGGGCGTGCGCGACTACGTACGCCAGATCGAGCTGCTCGCCGCCGACGAGTGGGCCGAGGCGACCTGAGCCGAGTCGCGGCCGCACCCAGACGGGTCAGACGATCTTGTTGTGCCCGTAGCGGAACCGGTCGATCGGGTCGGGGCCGAAGGCGAAGCGGCGACCGCTGATCTCCTCGACCGTGATGCGTACGAAGTTGGTCTTCACCGTCGGGATCCACGGCTTGAGCGGCAGCGCCTCGGCACGGGCGACCTCGGCCTCGGCCTCGATGAGGGAGGCGTGGCCGCGGCAGATCACGCTCCAGCCGGCGTTGTCGGTCCATCCGTCGGCCTCGAAGGCCACCAGGTCGTTGAGCACGATCTCGAGGAGCTTCGACCCCTCGGCCGACCGGAACACCACGGACTCGCCGTCGACGACGTAGTTGACCGGGAAGATCTCGGGGGTGCCGCCGACCGCGGTGGCGAGCCGCCCGACGTGGGCACCGGCGAGGAGGTCCCAGGAGTGGTCCTCGTCGAGGACGGTGACGGGGTTGAGAGTGTCAGCCATGCTCGCATCCTAGGGTCCGGGCCCGCCGCACGCGGGCAGGGGCACGACAACCAGCCCTCCGACGTGCCCGGACGCTCCGCGCCCGTCCCGAGGAGCCTCGACCGAGGAGCCGGGCCCCAGGGCCCGTGTGGCCGCCGGAGGGTGCGGTCGTGGCTAGGGTGGGCGCCTGTGGGAAGGATCATCGCCGGCCGGCATCGGGGACGTCGGCTCGCGACGCCGCCGGGTGCGGTGACGCGACCGACCACCGACCGGGTGCGCGAGTCGGTGTTCTCGGCGCTCGCCTCGTGGCTGGGGCGGGGGAGCGCGCCCGGCGACGAGACGCTGGCCGGCACCGGGTTCCTCGACCTCTACGCCGGCTCGGGGGCCGTGGGCCTCGAGGCGGCGAGCCGCGGTGCCGCACCCGTGCGGCTGGTGGAGCGCGACCCGAAGGTGGCGGCCGTCGCCGCCCGCAACGCCGCCGCCCTGGGCGGCGCCGCCACCGTCACGAGGGCGCCCGTCGTCGCCTGCCTCTCCGGCGCGCCCACCCCGTACGACGTGGTCTGGCTCGACCCCCCGTACGACCTCGGCGGCGACGAGCTGGCCCAGGTGCTCGGCCTCGTGGTGGGGCGGGGCTGGCTGGCCCCCGGCGGGATCGTGCTCGTGGAGCGGTCGTCGCGCACGCCCGACCCTGAGTTCCCCGACGACCTGGCCGAGGTGTGGCGCCGTCGCTACGGTGAGACCCAGGTGTGGTTCGCGACGAGGGGAGGCGACGCGTGAGAGCGGTCGTGCCAGGGTCGTTCGACCCGGTGACCAACGGGCACCTCGACGTCGTGCGCCGGGCCGCGGCCCTGTTCGAGCAGGTCGTGGTGGGTGTGGGGGTGAACCCTGCGAAGGCCTACCTGTTCGGTCCCGACGAGCGGGTCGCCCTCGTGCGCGAGGCGACCGTCGACCTCGGCAACCTCGTGGTCGAGCCGCTCGGCGGGCTGCTGGTCGACTTCTGCCGGCGCGTCGGCGCCGACGTGATCGTGAAAGGCGGCCGCAGCGCGGGCGACTTCGAGCTCGAGGTGCAGATGGCGCAGATGAACCGCGCCCTCACCGGGGTCGAGACGATCGTGCTGCCCACGTCGGCGGAATGGGCCTACGTCTCCTCCACACTGGTGAGGCAGATCGCCTCACTGGGTGGCGACGTGGCACCGTTCGTACCATCCTGTGTGGCGGAGCGCCTGCGAGCGAGGAGGGGAACCGATGGCTGACAACGATCAAGGCACCCTGGAGGTGCTGACGAGGATCCGGGCGATGGTCGAGCAGGCCAAGCCCGTGCCGATGTCGGCCTCCTGCATGGTCAACCGCGCCCAGCTGCTGGCCCTGGTCGACGAGGCGATCACAGGCCTGCCGAAGGAGCTGGAGCACAGCCGCGCCGTCATCGCCGAGCGTTACGCGAACAACGCCAGCGTCCGCGAGCAGGCCGAGCAGATCCTCGAGAACGCCCGCGCCGAGGCGCGTGAGATCGCGTCGGTGTCGGCCGTGGCGCGCCTCGCCGACGAGCAGGCCGCCCAGGTGCGGGGGCAGGCGGCGCAGGAGGCCACGGCGCTGCGCGTCGAGGCCGACAAGTACATCGACACCCGGCTCGCCGAGTTCGAGGCCGAGCTGATCCGCACCCAGGGTCAGATCAAGACGATGCGTACCCGGCTCGCCGCCCGCTCGCACCTCGACCACCCCGAGGCCGAGGCGCTGCCCGACATCTGAGCCGCGCCCGTCGCTGCCGGCACCGACCACCTGTCGCGTGCCACACGGCCCCTGCTCCCACGTCGCGCACCACGGTATCTCAGACATGATGTGCATTCTCCGGTCGGTACGAGGGAGGAATGCCATGCTGGAGTCGATCTCGGCTCCACCATGCGTGTCGTGAGATGATGCGCGGGTGCCGCCCGTGGGCGAGGGAGTGATGTCCCGGGGTCGCGCCGGCGGGACGGGGCGGCTCGACTTGGAGCCGGGGCCCGACGCCGGTAAAGTTCTGCGTCGGTGTCACCAAGGCCGTCTCGCCTTGCCGAAGGGGATGTCGATGGGATCTCATCAGCGTCTGCCCGACCCTCGCTCCGGTCTCGTGCTCGAGACCCACGAGATGAGTCGTCAGGCGGGCACGATGCGCGAGGTCCGTCGCACCGCCGAGGCGCCGGGCGAGATGGGGATCGGTGTCATCGGGGTGCCTCCGGGCTCACCCGTCGAGCTCGACGTCCGGCTCGAGGCGGTGGGCGAGGGGGTGCTGGTCACCGGGACCGCCGAGGTCACGCTGGCCGGGGAGTGCGTACGCTGCCTGACCCCGATCTCGACCCGCGTCGAGGTCGACGTCCAGGAGCTGTTCTACTACCCGGGCAACGGCCCCGACGACGACGAGACCAGCCGGATCGAGGGCGAGCGCATCGACCTCGAGCCGGTGCTGCGGGACACCGTGGTGCTGGACCTGCCGTTCACCCCGGTGTGCCGGGACGACTGCGAGGGGCTGTGCCAGGTCTGTGGCGCGAACCTCGCCGCCGACCCGGGCCATGCCCACGACGAGGGCACCGACGACCGGTGGGCCGGCCTGGCAGGCTGGCAGCCGGACCCACCGAAGTAGGACCGCGGGCCGCCCGGCCCGCAGACGGAAAGAGACGAACGTGGCAGTTCCCAAGCGACGCAAGTCGCGCAGCAACACGCACTCGCGCCGGTCGCAGTGGAAGACCCAGGTGCCCGCGCTGGTGACGTGCGCCAACGCCGCCTGCAAGGCGCTGCACATCCCGCACACCGCGTGCCCCACGTGCGGCCAGTACGGCCCCAAGGGCGCCCGTCGCCAGGTGCTGGAGGCCTGAGCGGCCCCACGGGCGGCGCGTACGAGCCGACGCCTGGCATGAGCCGCCTCGACGAGCTGCTCGCCGAGCTCGGGATCGACCTCGACCCCGAGCTGCGCGAGCTTGCCCTCACCCACCGCTCGTGGGCGTACGAGAACGGCGGCCAGCCGACCAACGAGCGCCTCGAGTTCCTCGGCGACTCCGTGCTGGGACTGGTGGTGACCGAGTACCTGTACGGCCGGTTCCCCGAGCGCCCCGAGGGCCAGCTCGCCAAGTTGCGCGCGGCCGTCGTCAACGCCCAGTGCCTGGCCCGGGTCGCCGCCGATCTCGGGCTCGGTGACGGCCTCAAGCTGGGCCGCGGCGAGCTCACCACCGGCGGGCGGGCGAAGGTGTCGATCCTCGCCGACACCATGGAGGCGATCCTGGGGGCCGTGCACCTCACCGGCGGCATCGAGCGCTCCAGCCGGTTGGTGCACCACATCTTCGACCCCCTCATCGAGGAGGCTGCCCGCCTCGGCGCCGGGCTCGACTGGAAGACCAGCCTCCAAGAGCTGTGCGCCCAGCAGGGGCTGGGCGTGCCCACGTACGAGATCACCGAGTCCGGCCCCGACCACGACAAGCGGTTCGAGGCCTACGCCGTGGTGGGCACCCAGCGCTTCGGGCCCGGCCAGGGCCGCAACAAGAAGCAGGCCGAGCAGCAGTCGGCCGAGTCGGCCTACCTCATCCTGCGTGACCTCGAGCGGGCGCAGGCCTAGTGCCCGAGCTGCCCGAGGTCGAGACCGTTCGTGCCGGGCTCGAGCGGGCGGTCACCGGTCGCACGGTGATCGGCTGCACCGTCGTGCACCCCCGGCCCGTACGACGCCACGTGGGCGGGCCCGACGGGTTCGCCGCGGCGATGGTCGGCCGCACGCTCACCGCGCCGCGGCGGCGCGGCAAGTACCTGTGGCTGCCGTTCGCCGACGG
>JBHAES010000084.1:0-2891 GCA_041855725.1 Actinomycetota bacterium | reverse complement strand
CGCTTCGTCAGGTCGTGGGTGCGGATCAGTGCGTTCATGCCCACCATGCAACGGATCGCCGCACGGCCGGACAGTCCTCCGTGGAGGACAACCGGCGCCGGTCCGGCCCCGGTCACCGGGTGGCTGCCTACCGACCGCAGGTGTCGCGCAGCAGCTCGAGGGCGGCGGTCACGGCCCCGGCACGGACCTGGGCCCGGTCGCCGCCAAGCCGCACCGTGACGGCGGTCCTCACGTCGGGTCCGACCACGGCCAGGCACACGGTCCCCACGGGGACCCCGTCGAGCGGTCGCGGGCCGGCGACGCCGGTGGTGGCCACCCCGATGTCGGCGCCGCAGGCCGTACGGGCGCCGTCGGCCATCGCGAGCGCCACGGGTTGCGACACCACCCCGTGCGTGGCGACAAGGGCGGCGCTCACCTGGGCAAGGGAGGTCTTGAGGTCGGTGGCATAGGTCACCAGGCCGCCTCGGACCACGCGAGACACCCCCGGCACGGACACGATCGCGGCCACGAGCTGACCCCCGGTGACCGACTCGCAGGTGGCGAGCGTGAGGCCGCGGCGCCGCAGCCGGGCGACCAGGTCGGCGGCCACGCCGCCGACCTCTCCGGCGGCCGGCGTCACCGAGCCTGCTCGGGGTGGTCGGCCAGCCATCGCTGCCGCAGCCGGTGGGCCTCCCACAGGTAGTCGAGGCCGGTAGCGACGGTGAGCACCACCGCAGCCGACATGAGCACCAGCGCCACCGGCTGCACCGCCGGTGGCAGCGGCAGCAGGTAGGCGGTGAGGGCCAGGGTCTGCACGAACGTCTTGGCCTTGCCGCCACGGTTGGCGGCCATCACCCCGTAGCGCAGGATGAACAGCCGCAGCACCGTGATGCCCCACTCGCGGACGAGCACGACCAGCGTCACCCACCACGGCAGGTCACCGGCGACGCTGAGCACCACGAACGCGGTGCCGGTGAGCGCCTTGTCGGCGATCGGGTCCCACAGCTTCCCGAACTCGGTCACCAGGTGACAGCGGCGGGCGATGTGGCCGTCGACGACGTCGGTGAGCGAGGCGACGGCGAACAGCGCCCCGGCCGCCCAGCGGTGGGCCGAGTCGTCGGGGGCGACGAGGAACACCCAGGCCAGCAGGGGCACCATGGCCAACCGCAGCGCGGTGAGCGCGTTGGGCACGTTCAGTGCCGGCGCCGGCTTCGGATCGGTGGTCACGCTGCTCCCGGGTCGGCCTCGAGGTCGATACCCGTCGAGTCTGTCACGACGGCCGAGACGATGTCACCGACCCGCGCCGCCCCGACGAGCCGGGTGCCGCCGTCGTCGGGTCCCTGGCAGGCGGCGCGCCCGGACCAGGCGCCGTCGTCGTCGCGGCCCGTCACGAGCACGTCGACGCGCTCCCCCACCCGCTCGGCGGCCCGCTCCTCGTTGAGGAGCAACGCCAGGTCGGCAACCTCGGCGCGCCGGTCCTCGATCTCGCCGGCTGAGAGCTTGCCCGCGAGGGTGGCCGCCTCGGTGTCCTCCTCGTCGGAGTACGCGAACACGCCCACGGCATCGAGCCGGGCCGCGACGAGGAAGTCCTTGAGCACCGCCACGTCGGCCTCGGTCTCGCCGGGGAAGCCGACGATCACGTTGCTGCGGACGCCGGCGGCCGGGTCGTACGAGCGCACGCGCTCCAGCAGGCCGAGGAACGACTCGGGGTCGCCGAAGCGTCGCATCCGCCGCAGCACGGCGGGGCTGGCGTGCTGGAACGGGAGGTCGAGGTAGGCCACGACCTTCCTGGTGGTGAAGACCGCCTCCAGCAGCGAGGGACGCACCTCGGCCGGCTGCAGGTACGACAGCCGCACCCACTCGAGCCCGTCGACCTCGGCCAGGGCGGCCAGCAGCCGCTCGAGGGGCCGCGCCTCGCCGAGGTCCTTGCCGTACGACGACGTGTTCTCGCTGACGAGGAGCACCTCCTTGACCCCCTCGGTGACCAGCCACCGGGCCTCGGCGACCACCTCGTCGACGGGTCGTGACAGGTACGAGCCGCGGAACCGCGGGATCGCGCAGAAGGCGCAGCGACGGTCGCAGCCCGAGGCGATCTTGAGCGGGGCCGAGGGGCCCGTCTGGAGCCGCTGGCGCGGCGCGGGACGGGTCGTGGCCCCGTGGCCGGGCACCGCCACCCCACGCGCCGCCTGCGGCCGTGAGACGGGGGTCAGCGGCAGCAGCTCGCGCCGGTCGCGGGGCACGTGGGCCTCGGGTCGCCCGCCGTGGAGGACCGCGTCGAGGCGGGCCGCGATGTCGCCGTAGGAGTCGAACCCGAGCACCGCGTCGGCCTCGGGCAGCGCCTCGGCGAGCTCGCGGCCGTAGCGCTCGGCCAGGCAGCCGACGGCGACGACCGCCCGGGTGGTGCCGTCCTCCTTGAGCCGGGACGCCTCCAGCAGCGTGTCGATCGAGTCCTGCTTGGCGGCGTCGATGAACCCGCACGTGTTCACCAGCACCGCCTCGGCGTCACCGGGCTCGGCGACCAGCTCGAACCCGCCCTGGGCGAGGCGCCCGGCGAGCTCGTCGGAGTCCACCTCGTTGCGCGCGCAGCCGAGGGTGAGCACATGCACGCGTACACCGACCACGCCGCGAACCTACCCCACCGAGCGGGGCAGCAGCACGCGACCCGCGCCCGCGCCGGCCGGGCCGGGCCCACCCCTCGCAGGCGTACCGCGCGCACCCTGGCGCCCACACCCGGCGGCCCCCACCCAGGTGCCCGTCATGCCCGGCGCCGGCACGTCCGGACCGCGTGGGCGACCTCCCGCCGGGCCGGTGGTCGGCGGTCGGTCGCCGGTCGGCCCCCAGCGGCTGGGCAGGCGTCGCCGGCCCCAGCCCGTCTCGCCCGCCCACCTGCTCTGCACCTCGGGCGCGCGGGG
>JBHAES010000083.1:0-3863 GCA_041855725.1 Actinomycetota bacterium | reverse complement strand
GTCGACGGGTCGGCCGACGTACTGCTCCAGGTCGATCACCGGCACCCCCGATCGCATCAGCAGGGTCAGCACCTCCTTCGCCGCGTGCCGGGTGGGGCAGAGGACGCCGACGTTGCCGTACGCGACCCCCTCGCCCACCACCTCCCGCAGCCGGGCGACCACCTGCCGGTCACGGTCGGCCCGGTCGACGTAGCGGCACACCTGTGGCGCGCGCCCGTGCCGCACCACGTCGGTGCAGGCGTCGCGCAGCGACGTGCCCGACTCGATGTCGGTGACCTGCGTACGGTGCACCAGGTCGGTCGCCAGCCGCAGCACCTCGGCGGTGTTGCGGTAGTTCACGCCGAGCACCACACCACGGCCCACCACCGACACGCCCGCCTCCGACAGCGTGTAGCCGCCGGGGTAGATCGCCTGCTGGCCGTCACCGATGAGGGTGAGGCCGTCGGGCCGGTCGCCGGTGACCGCGTGCAGCATGCGCACCATCGCGCAGGTGAGGTCCTGGACCTCGTCGACCACCACCGCCGCGTACGGCGCCGGCTCCCGCCGCAGCTCCGCCTCGGCGAGCAGCACGAGATCGGCGTAGTCGTGCACCCGGCGCTTGCGCAGCTCGGCTGCGTACGCCTCGTACAGGTCCCACGCCGCCCGCCGCAGCTCGACGCCGAGCGGACGGCGCCGCCCGGTGCGGGCCAGGCCGGCGTACGTGTCGAAGTCGGCCACGCCCCGGCCCTTGATGACGACCTCCACCTCCTCGGCCCAGTACCGCCTCGGCAGCCCCGCCTGCAGCAGCGGCCCGCCCGTGCGCCGGAACGCCGACCTCATCGCCTCGGTCGCTGCCTCCGGGTTGAGGTTGAACGGGACCCCCCGCTCCCAGAGCAGGCGTCGCGCCCACGCGTGGGTGCCCGTGAAGTCGATGCGGTCCGCCACGTCGGGGGCCATGCGGCGCAGCAGCTGGCCGAGCACGTCGGGCAGGGTGCGCACATAGGTGGTGAACAGCACACGGCCCCCGCTTCGCCGGGCCAGGTGCGCGGCCCGGTGCAGCCCGACGACCGTCTTGCCCGTGCCGGCCGCCCCGCGGATCCGCGCCGGGCCGTTGAACGACCGCGCCACCAGCTGCGCCTGCGTGGGGTGCAGGAACACCATCCAGTCCTCGATCGGCTCCGTCGTGAGGCACCGTTCCAGGTCGTCGAGCACGTCGGCCACCTCGAACGAGGGCGCGTACGCAGGGCTGGGCCCGTCGTGCGGGGCAGGCGAAGCGGACGCTGCCGCCGGTGCGGTGCCCGGGCTGGCAGGCCTGGGGCCGTGGGGTGCCGCGTCGGCGATGGCGAGCGCCCCGACCAGCGCCGCGCCGAGCCGCTGGTCCAGCTTCTTCATCTCGTGGTTCACGGTGCTCACCATGACGTCGCGCGGCGTGACGAAAGGGTTCATCGTCCACAGGGTGCCCGAGCCGTCTGGGGGCGTCTCGGGGTCGGTGGTTCGCGGCGACTGGTCCGCCGGCTCGGAGCGGATCTCGCAGAAGAGCTCGCTGGCGGCGGCGAGCACGAGGGCGACCTGGTCGGCGCCGAGGCGGGTGCGGTGGTCGGCGACGACCCGTCGTACGTCCCCCTCCCCGACGACGCGGACCCCGCCGACCCGCGCGTCGACGCCGTGGCGGCCGGCGAGCACGACGAGCACCCGAACCTCGCCGGCCGGCAGCCCGACCCGGGCGAGCTCGGTCCGCGCCAGCTCCGCGAGGTCGGTGAGGGTTTCGAGGTCGTCGGTCACGTCGGCGTCGCCCCGGCGGATCCGTCCGTGCTCGATGCGGACGTCCTTCCACGCCTTGGTGTCGACGATGAACACGCCGCCAGGGCCGACGAGCACCAGGTCGACCTGCGCCCGTCGGGACCCCGGCCACCGCCGGTCCGCCAGCAGGTGGTAGCCGGCGGCGGCCAACGGCTCGAGCACGTGGAAGGTACGGGCCTCGGTCGAGGCTGCCAACCGGTAGCGGGTCGCGGCCGCGCGCACCTCCCCGGCCAGCCGCTCGTGCTCGGCGGCGAGGATCCACAGCCGCCGAGCCTCGTCGGCCGCCGACGCGCCTGCGGTCATCCGGTCCTCCCTTCACGGCTCGGCCCCGATCAGACTAGGCCGACAGCCGCAGCGCAACAGCCTTCATGAGAGGGATGACAGGAGCGGCCGGGACGGGAGCCGAGCTCGACTCCGATCCTCACGCCCTCGGCACCGTCGTGCGTTCCTCCTCGTCACGTACGGTTTCGAGGATGGGAGCCGAGATCGACTCGAATCTGTGTCCCCGCCCAGGGATGGAGCTGAGGTCGACTCCCATCCTCACCATCCGACCTCGCGAGCCGACCTCGCGAGCCGACCTCGCCGGCCGGTCCCCGACCAGGATCGACCCGCCCAGGATGGGAGCCGAGATCGGCTCCATTCCTTCTGACCCTGCGTTGACAAGGGATGATGCTCGCAGATGGGTGCAGTGGAGGATTGGAGCCGAGATCGACTCGAATCTTGGTCGGGGCCCGTACGAGTGGGATCTCGACCGGGGCTGCGGGTACGCGGGTGCTGGTCCGGTCGGGCCGCGCTGGTCGCTTGGGGTGAGGGTCAGGCCGCCGCGGGTGGGTCGGGGGGCGCGAGGTGGCTGTCGACCCAGTCGCCGAGGGAGAGCTCGGTGCCGTCGAGGTCGACCGCGGCGGAGATGATGGCGAGCATCATGTCGGCGGTCAGGTTGTCGTGCGCCCAGGCGGAGACCGTGGACCGGGCCGGGTCGATGCGGTGCCGCAGGATCGCGCCGTCCAGCACCACGTTGAGCGCGAGCGTGAGGCGCTCCATCGTCCAGCCGGGCCGCAGCTGCTTGCCCGACATGCGCAGCACCTCGGTGAACACCGCCTGCCACCGGGCCTGGTCGGCGCGCGTGTAGCCGATGAGCCCCTGGTGCAGCTCGGGGTGACCTACCAGCAGCGGCGCGATGTGCAGCAGCAGGTAGGAGCGAGGGTTCGCGATGAGCTCGTTGACCATGTCGCCCACGAAGTCGTAGACCCGCTGCGAGATCGTACGCGTGGTGTCGAACAGCTCGACGCGCTCGTGCAGCGCCCGGGGCACCGCGCTGCCGTCCATGTCCTGGTAGAGCAGCGCGTAGAGCACCACGTCCTTGATGTAGTCGTCCTTGCTGGGCCACCGGTTGCGGAACGCACGCTTCGAGTCGTAGGCGTCGTCGTCGGACTTCACGAGCCGCAGCACGTCCTCGATGCGCAGCCAGTCCAGCGCGACGGGGAACTCGATCTGCCTCAGCCGTCCCGGCAGGGCATCGGTGTTGTCGGTGAGGGCTGCGTCGATGAGCGCCGCGCCGGCCCGCAGGAAGCGCTCGGCGGTCGCGTCCGTACGGGTGGGGGCAGGACGAGGACTCATGCGGGTCAGGCTACCCCCCAACCCACCGCGGTAGGGGTCGGTCCTGTGCCTCGATGGTCGGGCCGGCGAGCGGCGGGACCCGTACGCCACGCTCAACGACGCAGCCGCAGACCGCTGGGGGTGAGCACGAACCCGGCCTGCTCCAGCGCCGTGGCCAGCGGGGACCCGGACGCCATCACCGAGGCACCGTCGACCTTCGACACCGTGAGCCGGCCCAGCGCCCCGGCGTGCACCGCGTCGGCGAGGGCCCGGGCGGCCGGGAGCAGCGCGTCGCCCCAGCTGAGCAGCGTACGCCCGCCCCGCTCCACGTAGAGGGTCAGCGCCCCGTCGACCAGCACCACCAGGGCACCCGCCTTGCGCGTGGGCTGGTGGCCGCGGGTCTCGCCCGGCAGCGGGTCGCGCGCCGGCCAGGGGAGCGCGGCGCCGTACGGGTTGGCCGGGTCGCACGCGGCGAGCACGAGCACGTC
>JBHAES010000082.1:0-4163 GCA_041855725.1 Actinomycetota bacterium | reverse complement strand
GTCTTGCCGACGCCGGCCTCACCGAGGAGGACCGGGTTGTTCTTCGTCCGGCGGGCGAGCACCTGCACCACGCGGCGGATCTCGGCGTCGCGCCCGATGACCGGGTCGAGCCGGCCCTCGCGCGCCTTCTGGGTGAGGTCGACGGAGTACTTGTCGAGCGCGGACTCGCCGCCCTCGGCCTCGGCGGAGGTGACGCGCTTGTCGCCCCTGGCCGCGTTGAACTCCTCGGTGAGGCGCTCGGCGGTGGCGCCGAGGTCGTTGAGGATCGTACGGGCCTGGGACGGCACGCTCGCCAGGGCGATGAGCAGGTGCTCGGTGGCGACGAACAGGTCGCCGAGCTGCTGGGCCCGGGTCTCGGCGTCGGCGACCACGCGCGCGAACGCCCCGGAGAGGTTCGGCTGGGCCACCGACGACCCCTGCGCCGAGGGCAGCTTCGTGATGGCGCCCTTCGCGGCGGCGTCGACCACGCGCGGGTCGGCGCCCACCGTGGTCAGCAGGGCGCTCACGGTGTTGTTGGGGACCAGCAGCAGAGCCTGGAGCAGGTGCACCGGCTCGGCGGTCGGGTTGCCGTGGGTGAGCGCGGAGCGCAGCGCCGCCGTGACGGCGTCGCGGCTCATCGCAGTGAGCTTCGAGGTGTCCAGGGGTGCCATGTGGTTTGCGTGCTCCTCCGTAGGTTGAGTCCACCTCGCTCAACTTTAGCCGGACCGTGGCTATTCCCCAGCCCCGACCCTCGTCCGGTCCGGGAGGGAGCCGGGCCGCTACCATCGAAACGATCGAGTTTCGCACCGGTGGGTGCCGACGGAGGAGGGACGCGTGACCGCACCGGCCGACCCGGCCGCCGCCCTGCGGGAGCTGGAACGCTCCGGCGGCCTCGACGCCGCCCTGGCGCTCTACGACGCGCTGCCGGCGGTGCCGGTCGCCGCGATGCTGGGGCGCTGGGCGGGTGCCGAGGTGCCCACCGGCAACCCCCTCGACGGCATGCTGGCCGCGTACGGGTGGCACGGCAAGCACTTCCGCTCCGCCGACCACGTGCACCCCCTCGTGCTCACCGCCGGGCAGCGCCGCTACGCCCTCGACCCGGCACACCTGCCGCTCGGGCTCGCCGTGCGGGTGCCGGCCCTGCGCAGCCGGAGGCTCGCCGCCGTGCTGCGCCCGCTGCTGCGGCTGCGCGGCACCCGCCGCCCCGGTGCCCGGCTGCGCTCGGTCGAGCACCGTGGCGTCGTGACCGCGGCGATGGTCTACGACGCGCTGCCGGTCATCGACACCTTCCGCGCCGTCGACGCCGACACCGTGCTGGGGCTCATGGACCTGCGCGACCTCGCCGCCCCGTACGTGTTCACCCTGCGCCGCGAGGAGGGATGATGGCGCGCCGAGCAGCACCCGAGCCCCGCTCGGCGGTGGTGACCGGCGCGGCCAGCGGCATCGGGGCCGGCATGGTGGCCCGGCTGCGGGAGCGGGGCGTGCCCGTGGTGGCCGCCGACCGCGACCCCGCCGTCGCCACCCGCCACGCAGGCGCGACCGGGGTGGTCCCCGTGGTGGCCGACGTCACCGACGCGGCCGACACCGCCGGCGTGGTCGCCCTCGCCGAGGAGCGCCACGGACCGGTCGACCTGCTCGTGCACTGCGCCGCCGTGATGCCGGCCGGCGCCATGGCCGACGTGCCCGCCGACGAGGCGCTGCGGGTGATGACGGTCAACTACGGCGGCACCGTCCGCATGCTCGAGGCGGTGCTGCCGTCGATGCGCGCCCGGCGGACCGGGCAGGTGGTGGTGCTCGGTTCCTTGGCGGGGTACCTGCCGATGCGACGCTTCGCCGCCTACTCGGCCAGCAAGGCGGCGGTGAACCTGCTCGTCGAGACGGTGGCGCAGGAGGAGGAGCCCCACGGCGTGCACGTGATGCTCGTCGCACCGGTCGGGGTGAAGACGCCGCTGCTCGCCCAGGCCAGCGACGGCCCCGCGCTCGTGCGCCGCATGGCGGTGCGCGACCGCGCCCTCATGATGGTCACCCCGCAGCGGGTGCTCGACGAGATCGAGGCCGGGCTGCGTCGCGGCCGCCGGGTCGTGGTGCCCGGCGGCCGCCTGGCCCACCTGGCCCGCCGCCTCGCCCCCGGCTTCGTGTGGGCCGTCGAGAAGCGCCTGTGACCCGCCTCGACGCCGCCCGGCGTACGGAGATCCTCGACGCCGCCATCGCGGTGGTGAACGAGGTGGGTTACGAGGCCGCCACCGTCGGCGCCATCGCCGCCCGGGCCAGGGCGAGCAAGGCCACCCTCTACCGGCACTGGACCGGCAAGCCCCACCTGCTGGCCACCGCGTTCGCCGAGCGCAGCGGGCTGCGGGTCGAGGGCATCGACACCGGCAGCGTCGCCGGCGACCTGCGCGCGCTCATGGACGTCGTCGCCCAGACCGCAGCGCTCACCCCGCTCATCCTGGCGCTCGGCAGCGCGGGCCAGCACGACGAGACGCTGCGGCAGGCGGTGCTCGAGGTGCTGGCGCCGCAGGTGGCCGCCCTCACCGCGATCGTGCGCCGTGGCGTGGCCCGCGGCGAGGTCGACCCCGGCCGGGCCCCGTACGCATCGACCCTCGTCGTGGGCGCGATCATGGAGCCGGTGTTCCTCCGCGCCTCGCTCACCGCGGTGAGCCGCGAGACGCTGCACGAGGTGCTCGAGCAGGCCATCCTGCCGCTCCTCACCCCTGGTCGATCCCCGGCTTGACAAGGGCGGTCAAGATGAGACTGTGCTCACGGTGCCGCGGCGTCGCGACCCGTTGAACCTACCCTGACCTGGCCGACAGGCTCGGTGGCACGGCCACCGATGGGAACCCGGCGGGCCGCAGCGGTCTGCCGGCTGGATCGTCCGGCCTTCGTGGCCGGTGGGGAGAAGCACTCGTGAAGAACCGTCTTGCCATGCCCGTGTGGGTGGCGCTGCTGCTGGTCCTGGGGCTGGTGTCGCCCGGCGCGACCCCGGCGGCCCAGGCCGCCGTGATCCCGGTGACCGACCTCACCGTGGAGGTGAGTCGCCTCGAGGTCACGTACGGCTGGAACGAACCGGTCCGCACCACGGTGCGGTTCTGCACCCCCGACGCCGCGTCCGCCGGCGACACCTTCACCCTGCGGCTGCCCTCGGTGCTCGGCCAGTGGCCCGACAGCCTGCGCCTGACCCATCCCGACGGCACCCCCACCTACGACGTCACCATCAGCGGCAGCCCCGCGGTGGCGACGTTCCGGCTCACCGCCGACGGCGCCGACGTGTCGAACCTGTGCTCCACCGCCTACTTCGGCGGCGCCTCCGGGGGGTCGCCCACGGGGCGCTACCCCCTCGACTACGTGCTGAACGGCACGCAGACCGTCAGCGCCGGCACCCTCACCGTGATCCCGCAGGTGTACCCGGTGCCCACCACCAGCTACAAGCAGGGCTGGTTCAACGCCCAGGCCGACCAGTGCCGCATCGGTACCGAGAACTGCATGACGTGGCGCTTCGTCACCAAGGTCGGCCCCGGGGGCACCGTCGTGATCGACGACCCGGCCGGCGACAACTGGCGCTGGTCGTGCGACATGATGACCGACACCTACCGTGACCACGAGGTGGTCACCTACCAGGGTGGCAACCGGACGGCGGTGGGCGGCTACTCCAGCGGCGCCGTCGCCTCGCTGGTGACGGCCTACTCGTGCACCCCCACGCACGTGCACCTCGAGTTCAACACGGCCTCGCTGACCGGCGACCAGTCCCTCACCGTGACGCTCACCGCCTCGGCCGTGACCCCCGGCGGCCAGGGCGGTGTCACCTACACCAACCGGGCCCAGATGGGCGTGGGCGGCCCGGCCGAGCAGCACGAGACCCAGATCGCCTCGACCTGGGTGGGCGGCGCGTCGACGGGCGACCGGGTGCGCATCACCAAGGGGGACGTGGCCGGTGAGGCCGCCGACACCGAGGCGACCGCGGCCCAGCTGCCCACCGGCGCGACCACCCTCGCCTTCGTGGTGACCAACGCGGGCACCAACCCGCTGCGGGACGTGTCCGTGGCCGACCGGCTCGTGTCGGGCACCGGCCGCGTCGACGCCCTGACCTGCGACTTCTCCCCGCTCGGCGGCCCCGCCACCGGCACCCGCTGGGAGGGCCCCATGGCGCCGGGCGCCGAGGTCCGCTGCACGGCGTCGCTGTCGCAGGT
>JBHAES010000081.1:0-4044 GCA_041855725.1 Actinomycetota bacterium | reverse complement strand
CTCACCACCGGCGGCGGCCCGGCCCGCGCCACCGAGTTCCCGGCCACGTACCTCTACCACCAGACCGTGGAGCGCTTCAACGCCGGCTACGGAGCCACCTTGTCGATGCTGCTGCTCGGGGCCGCCCTGCTGGTCACGGTCTGCTACCGGCTGCTGGGCCGGGTCGGGAGGCAGCCGTGATCGGGATGCGTGAGACACGCCTGGGACGGGTCGTACGCCTCGTCGTCGCCGGCCTCGTCGCGCTCGGCTTCGCGCTGCCGCTGGCGGTGATCGTCGCCACCTCGGGCCAGGGGGAGGGGGCCGTCGCCAACTACACCGCCGTGCTGGCCCGCACCCCCTTCCTGCGCTACGCCCTCAACAGCCTGGTGGTGGCGGTGCTCACCGTGGCGGTCGTCTACGCGTGCACCATGCTCGCCGGCTACGCCCTCACCAAGCTCGGGCTGTGGGGTCGGCAGCTGATCCTCGGCGCGATCCTGGCGGGGCTCGTGCTGCCCGTGCTCACCATCATCGTCCCCGTCGTCGTCGTGCAGCGGCTGGGTCTGTCGTCCCACCCGCTGGCGGTCGTGGTGCCCCTCAGCGCGGTCACGGTCCCGTTCACGCTCACCCTTGCCACCGCCTACCTGGAGGGGCTGCCCGACGAGGTGCTGGAGGCGGCGCGGCTCGACGGGGCGAGCTCGTTCGGGACGCTGGTGCGGATCGTGGTGCCGTTGTCGGGCCCGATCTCGGCGGTGGTGGCGGTGTGGACCTTCCTGCAGGCCTGGAACGAGTTCTTCCTGCCGCTGCTGGTGATGCAGCGTGAGGATGCACGGCTCATCACCCAGATCCCGGCCTACTTCACCAGCCAGTACGGCTCCGACGTGCCCAAGGTCTTCGCGGCCCTCGTGCTCATGAGCCTGCCCGTGTGCCTCGGCTACCTCGTGGCGCAGCGCGCGTTCGTCCACGGGCTCCCCTCGGGCGCGGTGCGGTAGCGGGACTGTCCGGGCCGCCCTCTACGCTGACGGCGTGACCGGCTGGAGCGACGAGACGAGGGTGCGGTGGGTGCACCGTACGCCTGCCGTCGCCGGCGTGCCCGCCGACTGGCCGGCCTGGCTGCCCGAGGCGGCCGTGGCGAGGTTCCGGGCCGTGGGGGTGGAGCGGCCGTGGCGCCACCAGGCCGAAGCGGCCGAGGCGCTGCACGCCGGCCGGCACGTGGCCCTGGCCACCGGTACCGCGTCGGGCAAGTCGCTGGCCTACCTCATGCCGGTGCTGGCGGCGGCCGAGGCGCCGGTGGATCGACAACCCGCCCTCCTCGACCATCAGGCGACGACTGGCGGCGGGGCTCGGCCGAGGGGGCCAGGCGGCCGGTCGGGGCAGGCGGCGGCGGTGCTGTCGGCGCTGGCCGAGGCCCGGGTCGCGCGGCGGCCGGGGGCGTTGTACCTGGCGCCCACCAAGGCGCTCGCCCACGACCAGCTGCGGGTGTGCCGCGAGATCGGCCCGCCCGAGTGGCGGGTCACCACCCTCGACGGCGACTCGCCCGACGACGAGCGGCGGTTCGCCCGCGAGTTCGCCACGTACGTGCTCACCAACCCTGACATGCTGCACCGGTCGGTGCTGCCGCGCCACGAGCGGTGGCGGCCGCTGCTGGCCAGCCTGCGCTACCTGGTGGTCGACGAGGCGCACCGCTATCGCGGCGTCTTCGGGGCCCATGTCGCGGCGGTGCTGCGGCGGCTGCGGCGGCTGTGCCACGCCTACGGGGCCGACCCTGTGGTGTGCTGCGCCTCGGCCACCACCGCCAACGCCGCCGAGGCGACGGCCCTGCTCACCGGGGTCGACCCCGACGAGGTGGTGGTGGTCGACGACGACGCGTCGCCGCGCGCGCCGCGCACCCTCGTGGTCCACGAGCCGGCCGAGGCGCCCGACGACGAGGCGGCCACGCTGCTGGCCGAGCTCGTCGGGCAGGGCCGCCAGACCCTGGCGTTCGTGTCGTCGCGGGCCGGGGCCGAGCGCGTGGCCCTCCGGGCGCAGCGGCGCCTGGGCGGCGAGGCGACGGTGGCCGCCTACCGCGGCGGCTACCTCCCCCACGACCGCCGTGCGCTGGAGCAGGGCCTGCACGACGGGTCGCTGCGGGGGGTGTCGGCCACGTCGGCGCTCGAGCTGGGCATCGACGTGTCGGGCATGGACGCCGTCGTCATCGCCGGGCTGCCCGCCACGACCGCGTCGCTGTGGCAGCAGGCCGGGCGGGCGGGACGCCGCGGCGGCGAGGCCACCGTCGTGGTCGTGCCGCGGCTGAGCCCGCTCGACGTGCACCTCACCGAGACCCCGCAGCGGCTGCTGCAGGCCCCCGTCGAGGCGGTGGTGCTGCACCCCGACAACCCGGCGGTGCTGGGCCCTCACCTGGTCGCGGCCGCCCAGGAAGCCCCCCTCACCGACGCCGACGAGCGCTGGTTCGGGCCGCTCGGCCCCGCCCTGAGCGGGCCGCTGGCCGCCGGTGCCCTGCGCCGACGTCCGACCGGCTGGTTCTGCGTGCTCGACCATCGGGCCGTCGACGAGATCGACCTGCGCTCGTCGGGGCTGGGCTCGTACGAGGTGATCGAGGCCACCACCGGGCGGGTGCTCGGCACCTGCGACGCGGCGTCGGCCGACGCGGCCCTCCACCCGGGCGCCGTCCACCTTCACCAGGGCGAGCCGTGGCTGGTCGACCACCTCGACCACGACGAGCGGCAGGCCTGGGTGCACGCCGAGCGAACCGGCTACCACACGCAGCCGCTCGTCGAGGCGTCCGTACGGGTCACCGAGACCCTGGCCACCCGGTCGCTGCCGGCCGGGGTGACCGGGCACCTGGGGCGGGTGGAGGTGACGAGCCGGGTGCACGCGTTCCTCCGCCGCGACGACCGGACCGGCACGGTCGTCGGCCAGTACCCGCTCGACCAGCCGGAACGTCGCCTCGCCACCGAGGCGGTGTGGTTCACCGTCGGGCGACTGGCCGACCCCCGCACGGTCGACGGCGGGCTGCACGCCGCCGAGCACGCCCTCGTGGGCATGCTGGGCGCCTTCGCCCCGTGCGACCGGTGGGACGTCACGGGCCGGTCCTTCGTCACCCACCCCGACACCGACGGGCCCACCGTGGTCGTGTGGGACCGCCACGCGGGCGGTGCCGGGTTCGCCCGCGCCGGGTTCGAGCGGGCCACGGCATGGGTTGCCGCGGCCGCGCACCGGCTGGCTGGGTGCGGCTGCGACGACGGCTGCCCTGGGTGCTGCCTGTCGGCTGGCTGCGACGACCCTGGTCGCAGCCTCGACCCGGCCGCGGGCGCGGCGCTGATCACCGACCGGGGCTGACCGCCCCCTGTGAGGTTGTCCACACAGGTGGTGTTGTCGGCACGCGTCGTCCACAGATCCGGTCCCGACCGGTACGCGAGGCGGTCCGCGTCGCATAACTACGGGTGACACCAGTCCGGTGCTCCACCGGCCGGCCACCGGCCATCACCCGAAAGGAATGCCCATGTCCGCTCTCGTCCCCGTCACCGTGACGTCCCGCCTCGCCCGCCTCGTCCGCCGCGCCGAGCGGGGCATGACCACCGCCGAGTACGCCGTCGGCACCGCCGCGGTGATCGGCTTCGGCACCCTCCTCATGCAGATCTTCGTCGACGAGGAGACGCGCCAGGCCATCCACCAGATCGTCGACGTCATCGTCGACATCATCATCAACGTGCTCAACAGCGTCGCGTCCTGACGACGGCTCGTCGCTCCGGGTGAGGCCGGCCTGGCCCCACCCGGAGCGGACCCGCCTGAGACCTCGAGACCCAGGAGACCTCCCCATGAGACGTCGTGACCGCGGCATGGTCACCGCCGAGACGGCGATCGCCTCCCTCGCGCTGTCGCTCGTCGTGGCGGCGCTGGTCGCCCTGTTCGGCGTGCTGCTCGTGCAGGTGCGCTGCACCGACTCCGCGCACGCCATCGCCCGGCAGGCGTCCCGGGGCGACACGGTCGCCGTGGCGCGGCTGTCGCGAGACGTGCCGCGGGGCGCGGTCGTCACGGTCGACCGCCCCGCCGACGGCACCGTCGTCG
>JBHAES010000080.1:0-2643 GCA_041855725.1 Actinomycetota bacterium | reverse complement strand
GCTGCCGACCTCGGGGCCGGTGCGCACCCAGTCGCGCCGGCCGCAGGCACAGGGGCCGGGCGAGGCCGCCATCGCCCCCAACCCGCCGCCCCAGGGTGCGTCGCCGGACCTGGTGCTGCAGGGCTTCATGCTGGCCATGGCGACCTACCAGCCCGGCTACCAGGCGGCCCGCCAGTTCCTCACCGAGGCTGCCCGGGCCGGCTGGGACCCCGGTGGCGGGGTGCACGTGTACGCCGACGGGCACGACCCGCGCGTCGTCGGCGGGCAGGGGGTGGTGGAGGCGCCGCTGGTGGGCCGGCTCGACCCGTACGGGGCCTACCACGCCTCGCCGGGTGTGCTGCGCCACGACTTCGGGCTCGTGCGCGAGGGCGGCGAGTGGCGCATCTCGAACCCGCCGCCGGGGCTGCTGCTGTCGCGCTACCTGTTCACCACGGGCTACACCCACACCGACGTGGTGTTCCTCGACGACTCCCTGACGGTGCTGGTGCCCGACACCCGCTACCTGCCGCGAGGGAACCGGGTCGCCGACGCCGCCATCCGGGCGTTGCTCGCCGGACCGTCCGACTGGCTGCGGCCCGCGGTGGTCTCCGCCTTCCCGGAGGGGGTGCGCCTGGTGCAGCCCGTGGTGAGCCAGGGCACCATCACGATCGCCCTCGACGGGCTCGGCGAGGTGTCGCCGCAGCGCGCCACCCAGATCGCCGCGCAGCTGGCGGGCACGCTGCGGCAGCTGCCGGAGGTGACCGGCTTCGTGGTGACGTCCGCCGGTGTGCCGCTGGCCCTGCCGGGTGCGCCGACCGGCGAGGCGGTGCCGATGTCGGTGGCCGACCGGTTCGACCCGGTGACGCGGCTCACCAGCCAGCTGTTCGGCTTCGCGGAGGGCCGCCTCGGGAGGGTCGACGCGGCGGCGGGCACGCTGCGCACCGTCGACGGCGACCTCGGGGTGCAGCAGTGGGACCCGGCCTCGCTCGCCGTGTCGTCCGACGGGGCCGAGGCGGCCGTGGTGCAGGGCGACGTGCTGCTGCGAGGGCCGGTCGACACCGCCGGCGTGGCACCCGTGCCGCTCCCGCCCGGCATGACGGGTCTGCTGCGGCCCCAGTTCACCACGGGTGGGGCGCTGTGGTGCGTGAGCGCGGCGGGCCGCGTCGTCCGGGTCGTCGGTGGCACGGTGACCGAGGTGCCCGCGCCCGCGCTGTCGCCGTACCGGGTGGTGGCGTTCCGCATCGCCCCCGACGGGCAGCGGCTCGCCGTGGTCGCCGACGTCGACGGCCGCCGCCGGGTCGGGCTCGTCCGGGTGGAGCGGGTGGCAGGCGACGCGACGCCGCCCGCGGTGCAGCTCACCGGGTGGCGGACCATCCCGCTGACCCGCGACGGCACGCTCGTGGACGGCATCCTCGACGTCGGCTGGACCTCGTCGTCGACGCTCGCGGTGCTGGCGTCGTCGGGGCAGGTGGAGCGCAGCGTCCTCGAGCTCGACATGGACGCCGTGCTGGTGCGCGAGATCGCCCACGCCGAGCGGTGGGGCACGAGCCGGATCGTCACCAGCCCCCGTACGGGGGCGAGCGCCCGCACCGTGGTGCTCGCCCAGGACGGCACGCTGTGGCAGTACGTCGACGCGTTCCGGTGGGCGCGGCTCGCCGACGGCCTCAGCGTGGTCGCCTACCCCGGCTGACCGCCGCCCGCCCCGGGCCCGGCGTCCACAACCGGCACCACGGCGGGGGGTTGTCCCCAGGCCGTGGAGGAGGGGTGGCGCGTCGCGCCGAGATGGCGTACGACAGGGCCGTGGAACCCTTCGTCGACACGGTGGCCGACCTGCTGCTCGGTGCCCGCTGCCCCGGGTGCGACCGGCCGGGCGCCCGGGTGTGCCCGGCGTGCCTGGCCGAGGTGGGGGCCGACCCAGTCGCGCCGGCGCCCCGGCCCACCTGCCCGGAGCTGCCGGTGTGGGCCGCGGGTCCGTACGCGGGGGTGACCCGCCGGCTGCTCACCGCGCTCAAGGAGCGCCACCGCGAGTCGCTGACCGGGCTGCTGGGACGGCGGCTCGCCGCCGCGGTCGCCGGGCTCGCCCTCGCCCGCGACGTCGCCGACCGGCTCGTGCTCGTGCCGGTGCCGTCGCGGCCCCAGGCGGTGCGGGAGCGCTCCTACGACGCGGTCGCGGGTCTCGCCACGACGGCGGCCCGCCGGCTGCACGGGGTGGGGCTCGACGTCTCGACGCGGCCGCTGCTGCGCCACACCCGCCGGGTCGCCGACCAGGCGGGCCTCACCACCGACGAGCGGCGCCGCAACCTGGCGGGCGCCCTGGCCGCAGCGGGACCCGTACGAGGGTCGCTGGTCGTGGTGGTGGACGACATCGTGACCACGGGGGCCACTGTCGCCGAGGCCGTCCGGGCGCTGCGACAGGCCGGCTGCGCGGTGCTCGGCGCGGCCGCGGTGGCCTCGACGACCCGGCGCGGGTGACGGCCTCGGCGACGGCCGGGTCGGGTCACGGGTCGAGCCGACGAGACGGGTGCCACGTCGTCCGGCGGCGGCAGCCACGACGGTGCGGCGGGCCGGGCTGCCGGGCAACGGTCAGCCGACGACGAGCGGCCCGCGACGCGCCCGCTTTCCCTGGCAGGGCGGGGAGACACCTACTACCGTGGGGGTCATGGC
>JBHAES010000079.1:0-7841 GCA_041855725.1 Actinomycetota bacterium | reverse complement strand
GCTGCGACGCGTCACGACCCGTCACCTCCTGCCCGCAGCAGCCGGATGTAGAGCACCGAGAACACCGCGCCGATGAGCAGCATCACGGTGGCGATGGCGGTGCCGTAGCCGACCTGCGACGACTTGAACGCCACCTGGTAGGCGAGGATCGGCAGCGTCGACGACTTGGTGCCCGGCCCGCCGGCGGTCATCACCCAGATGAGCGTGAACACTGACAGGGTCTGCAACGTGGTGAGCATCAGGTTGGTGGCGATGCTGCGCCGGATCACCGGCAGCGTCACGAAGAACAGCCGCTGCACCGGTCCGGCGCCGTCGACCTCGGCGGCCTCGAGCAGCTCGGGCGCGACGTCGGCGAGCGCCGCCGCGTACACCATCATCGAGAACGCCGTGCCCCGCCAGATGTTGGCGAGGATCACCGAGGTCATCGGGTAGTCGTAGAGCATCGACGGCGGGGTGATCCCGACCGTACGGAACAGCACCTCGATGGTGCCTCCCTGGCCGAAGAATGCGTACATCGAGAACGACGCGACGATCTCGGGCAGCACCCACGCGCCGATGACGACGGTGCCCACGACGCCGCGGACGAGGTTGCTGACGCCCTGCCCGGCGTGGGCCAGCCAGAACCCGAGGATGTTCTGCCCGACGAGGGCCGACAGCACCACGAACGCCACCGTCAGCCACACCGACAGCGGGAAGTCGGGGTCGGCGAGCAACCGTTCGTAGTTGGCGAGCCCGATGAAGGCGGGGTCCTTGGCACCCGGCCCGGTGAGGCGGGTGTTGGTGAGCGAGCTGTAGAACGACCACAGCACGGGGCCGAGCAGGAAGACCAGCAGCATCGCGACCGCCGGCAGGAGCGGGAGGAACCGGACCGCAGCGGCCGGCCACCCCCCGCCCCGTCGCGTCGGCCGGCCGGGGAGGGTGGCGGTCACGTCACCCCTCGACGGTGCGGTCCTTGCCGACCTGCGCGACGACGGCCTTGTCGTAGGCGGCGGCCGCGTCGGCGACGCTCTGCTGCCCGGTCATCACCGACTCCATGGCGGCTGCGATGGCGGTCGAGATCGTCGGGTAGTCCTCGGTCGCCGGCCGGAACTTCGTGACCGACACCAGGTCGGTGAAGAACTTCACCGACTCGTTGGCGCCGAGGTAGGCCGGGTCGTCGGAGCAGTCCGTACGGACCGCGATCTGGCTGTTGTCGATGTAGTTCGCCAGCGCGTTCTCGCGGTTGATGGCGAGCTTCAGCACCGAGAACGCCAGGTCGGGCACCTTCGAGCCGGCCCCGATGGCGAGCGTCCAGCCGCCCGACATCGAGATCTTGCCCTCCCCCTGCCCGTTCTGCGTGGGCATCCCGGCCCAGCCCATGACGGTGGCCCACTGGGGCCACGGCGCCGCACCCTTCGACAGCCAGGTGCCCGGCAGCCACGACCCGTCGACGCCCATCGCGAGCTGGCCCTTCGGGAACCACTCGCCGCTGACCCGCTGCCCCACCGTGGTGTCGAGCGCCTGCTGCGGGGTGGGGCCGAGGCCCTCGCCGTACAGGGTCTTGACGAAGTCGAGCGCGTCGCGGAACTGCTTCGACCCGACCACCCACCTGCCGTCGTCGGTGTAGAGGGTGCCGCCGGGCGCCCCGTACAGCAGCATCTCGAAGCCCTGCATCACCGACGCCTCCCCCATCGGCTTGCCCGAGTAGAGGTTCAGCGGGATCACGTCGGGCACCTTCGCCTTGACCGTGCGCGCCATCTCGAGCAGCTCGGCCCACGACGTGGGCTGCCACTGGCCGGTGACGCCCACCTTCTCCAGGATCGTCCGGTTGTACCACAGACCGCGGGTGTCGGTGCCGAGCGAGACCCCGTACGTCTTGCCGTCGTCGGCCTTCCCGGCCGCCTTCGACGCCTCGACGAACAGCTTCCAGTCGTCCCACTTCTCCAGGTAGGTGTCGAGGGGGAGCAGGTAGCCGGCGCTCACGTCGCTGCGGATCATGAACGTGTCCTCGTACATGAGGTCGGGAGCGGTGGCCGGCGAGCGCATCATGAGGGCCAGCTTGGTGATGTAGTCGTTCTGCGCCGCCTCGATGGGGATCAGCTCCAGCGTGGCGCCGGCGTTGGCCGACTCGAACTGCTGCTTCACCCGCTTCATCAGGTCGTCGAGCTGGGTGAAGTTGCCGAACTTCTGGTAGGCGATCTTGACCGTGCCGGTGGTGGCGCCCGACGCGCCGCCCGACGGTGACGAGCCGCCCCCGGAGCCGCAGCCGGCGGCGAGGGTGGAAGCCCCGGCGGCCGCCAGGGTGGCAAGGAAGCTGCGTCGTCGCATGGGGGGATGCCTCTCTCCAGGGGTCCACGTCGACCCGGGGTGCTCAGTACACGACTCGCCCCCTCGACCTGTCAAGGGCGACGCGCCGGTTCCCTGCCACCGCAGGGATCGCGAGGGGTGCGAGGCGTGTGCGGCAGCCTGCCCTGGCGGCTGCCCCCACCGCGTACGGAGGGCTGGGGGCGCCCTGCGACGGGGCTGCGGGCGGGGTGGTCCGGGCGTGGCGAGGCGTCGGGGAAACCCGGGTGCGCCAGCAGGTGGAAGGTGGCACAGTGACGTGCATGAGCGAGAAGCCTGCCCCGGCCGAGAAGGCCCCCACGTCCGCGGCCGACGAGCCTGCGGCCGCGCTCGACCCGAAGGAGGCGATGCGCCGGGCGCTCGCGGCGAAGCAGTCGAGGCACCACGACGGCGAGCAGCAGCAGAGCGGCTCCAAGGTCTCCGGCGGACCCCACAAGGCGGCCGCCGCCAAGCGGCAGTTCCGGCGCAAGGCCGGCGGGTAGCCGACCTCGTCGAGGCGCTGATCCCCGCTGACCTGCCCGGCCGGCCGGCGTGAGTCCCTCGACGTACGCGGTCGGCGTCCGGTGGCGGCGCCCCCCGGTGGCGCTGCGGCCACGCCCTTCGTACGGCGCCCTTCGTACGGAGTTGTTGAGACCCACGACCCGAACGGTCCCGGGGTCTGCCAGGCTGTTCGCCAACAGCACTCAAGGAGGCGAGCATGGCACAGCACACGGTGGCTCTGGGGATCGACGTCGGCGGCAGCGGCATCAAGGGCGCCCCGGTCGACCTGGTGGAGGGGAAGTTCCTCCAGGAGCGGATCAAGATCGAGACCCCGCAGCCGTCGACGCCTGAGGCCGTGGCGAAGGTGGTCGACCAGATCGCCGACCAGTTCGTCGACGACCTGCCCAAGGACGCCCCCATCGGCGTCACGCTGCCCGTCGTGGTGCAGCACGGCGTGGTCCGCTCGGCCGCCAACATCGACAAGTCGTGGCTCGATGTCGACGCCCAGAAGCTGTTCTCCGAGGCGCTCGGCCGCCACTGCCTGCTGATGAACGACGCCGACGCCGCCGGTGTCGCCGAGCTGCGCTACGGCGCGGCGAAGGGCAAGACCGGGCTGGTCATCCTGACCACGCTCGGCACCGGCATCGGCATCGCGCTGCTGAACAACGGCGTGCTCATCCCCAACGCCGAGCTCGGCCACCTGGAGCTCGACGGCCACGACGCCGAGTCGCGCGCCGCCGCCAGCGCCCGCAAGCGCGAGAACCTGTCGTTCGAGGAGTGGGCCACCAAGCGGCTGCAGCCCTACTACGCCCACCTCGAGTTCCTGCTGTGGCCCGACCTGTTCGTCGTCGGCGGCGGCGTGAGCCGCAAGGCCGACCGGTTCCTGCCCCTGCTCAGGCTCCGCACCCCGATCATCCCCGCCAGCCTCCAGAACGCCGCCGGGATCATCGGAGCCGCCGCCCTGGCCGCCGACGAGACCCTGCTGTGACCCGACCGTGGCGCTGCTGACCACCGGCGGGTGGGTCGTCGACGGCGGACAGGCCGGACGGCGCGGCTGAGCAACCTGTCGGCATGTGGCGCCCACCCTCGACCCAGCGGGGACCAGGTGGGTTGGGGGTGGCGCCCACCCTCGGGTCACGAGCAGGCGAACGCTGAGGCGGAGGCCGCACCCGGCGGGACCTGTCCCGGCGGGTGGCGCCGCATCGGGCCACGAACCAGCGAAACCCTCAAGCAGACGCCACAGCCCCCGGGGCCAGAGGGGGTGGCGCCGACCCTCGGCCTCGGCGTACCTCACGAGATACGGCCGGGTCAGGCGGCCGGCTGCTGGCACCCGGCTGCGCACGGCGGGGACTGGTTCTCGGGCTCACGGCGGAGTCTCCCGTCGGCCGATCGGCCCTGCCGCGTCCGCCGTGTCTGCAGACCGGCAGCCCCCTGGCACACCGGCCGTGGCCGAGGGGACAGGCCGCACCACGACGCGAACCGAGATCGGCTCCGATCGAGCGGGGGCACCGCACGTCCGCCGAGAGCACGGCAAGGCTCCCGCGGCACGGGTGCGCCGCGGGAGCCTGGTGCCTGTGCCGGGTCGGTTTACGGGTCGGCCAGGTGGAGGTAGCGGAAGGCGTACGAGCAGTAGGCGGCCGCACCCCAGGTGCGGGTGCGCTCGACGGCGCGGGGCGGGGTCTCCTCGATGGTGCGGAAGGTGGTCATCGACTCGTCGACCCAGCCGTTGAAGATCATCACGTGGCCGGCCGCGCCGGCGGTGCCGCCGCCGAGGTTGCCCACGATGTCGGCAGGCTTCAGCTCGGCCTTGCTGATCTGGTAGCACTGCGACGGCAGGGTGACCGTCGACAGGGAGTCGTCGAGGTGCAACGACATCGAGACGAGGCCGGAGCAGTCGGTGCGGTAGATCTTGCCCTGCGGGTCGTTGGTGTAGCCCGACATGGAGTAGGGCACGCCCTGGCTGGTCCAGTAGCGGCCGCGGGCGAGCACCTCGGCGCGGGTGATCGGCCCGGCGACTGGCGTGTCGCCGATGGCCGGCTGCAGCGCGAGCGGCCCGGCCGACTGGCCCGACGCCATGCCGCCACCGCCACCGCCACCGGTGGCGCCGCCCCCGCCGCCGCCACCGCCGGTACCGATGCCGCCGCGGGAGCCGGGGTCGGAGCCGCCGCCCCCCGTACCGCCGCCGCCACCGGTGCTGACCGCGCCGGGGTCGGAGATGCCGGCTGCTGAGGTGCCGCCGCCACCGCCGGTGTACCACACCTCGCCCGCGCCACGGGTGAGGATGCCGGCCCCGGTGAGCGCCACCGTGGTCACGTTGATCGCCACGTCATCCCTCCTGGATCTTCGCTGCGGTCTTCTGGTCGAGCTCGCGCAGCTGGGCGCCGGCCTGCTGCAGCCACGCGGTGAGCGCGGCGGTGTCGGCGTTGGGCTGCTGCTTCTGCAGCTCGACGTTGGCCTTCGCGGTCGACGCGACCGCGATGATGGCGGCCTTCAGCTCCTTCACCGCGCTGGCTGCGGCCTCGTGGCCCGAGGCGATCTGGCGCGCCGCGGTGGCGAGCGCCTCGATGCCGGTGATGTTGCTCTGGCCGCCCATGTAGGACGCGAACGCCTCGGCGCCCGGCCCCTCGTTGCACGAGGTGACGTGGTCGACGGCCCCCTTGAGGTCGGCGGCCCACCCGTCGCACTGGCCGGCGAGGGTCTCCCACGCGGCGCCGGCCTCGGCCAGCTGGTCCTCGTCGGTGGCCGGGAACTGGACGCCCATCATCGACAGCACCTCGGCCAGGCCGCCCGGAAGCTGGAGCCCCATGTCACACCACCCCTGCCGTCGTGCCTGCGTCCTGGTTCTGCTCCTCCGTGCGGCTGTAGGCCTGCGCCGTGGAGCGCATGATCTCGGCGTCGGCGCTCAACCCGCCCCCCAGGCCCGGGAAGACAGGCTGCACCACGCCGTCGAGCTGGCTGAGGACGGTCGCGACCGCCGCATCGGTGCTCGTGGGGCCGCCGCCGGCACCCGCTGCCGGGGGCTTCGCGCCCGACACCGCCGAGGACACCTCGTCGAACGCCGCCGCGGATCTCTCCCACGACCCGGGTTCGAACCTCATCTGGGTCATCGCCGTGCTCCTTCCAACTTCATCGCGAGGGCCGAGGTCACGTACGCCTGGGCCTCGTACAGCCTGGAGGCGAGCCCTTCGGCCCCGCCGGTGGCCGACACCTGCGCCTCGAGGCGGGCGGCAAGGTACTGGTGGATCGCCTGGGTGGCCGCCTTCGCGACCGTGGTGGCCAGCTCGTCGTCGGTGGCGTTGGCCAGCCACTCCTGCTCCAGGCTGACGCGGGTCACCCGCCCCTCGGACAGCTCGACCGTGACCCGGCCGCCCGCCATCGACGTCGTCAGGTCGGCGGGCGGGGTGCCTGGGTGCGGGTCGACGGGGAACCCCTGCTGCTCGATCTCGCGGACGACCTCGGCCACCTGCTCGACCGCCCGGGCCAGCGGCGGGTTGTCGGCGACCGCGGCCTGCACGTCGCGCAGGCTCAGCGACAGGTCGGTCACCACGGACGTGTCACGGTTGACCGCCGTGGTGAGCCGCGAGGTGTAGGCGCGCAGGCCCGCGTTGATGGCGTCGGCGAGGTCACGCTGGATCACCTTGTCGGAGACGTTGGCGCGCCACGCCTCGTGGAAGTGGATGCCGGTGACGTCGCCGCCCACGACGGTGACCTCGACGTCGCCGGAACGGGACACGCCGCTGACCGTGATGGCGGCGACGTCGCTCTCGGCGGGCTCGGCAGGATCGGGATCCGGGTCACGCTCAGGCTCGACCAGCCCGTCGACCGGGCCGTCCATCAGCCCGTCGATCAGCGCGTCCGACATGTTCCACCTCCCGGCACTCGACGCACCAACGCTACCGACCGACCAGGCCACCCAGCGGGGTGCGGACGACACATGGGACCGATCGGAGCGTTCATCGGGGCACCCGGACGTCGTCAGGCGGGTCAGGATGGGTGGCGTAGAGGTCGGCGAGCGCCACCCCCCACGGCATCCGTACCGGACCCGGGTCGAGGAGCACCACCTCGTCGGACTCGTCGAGAGGTGGCCCGTCGGCCCGGACGGCCGCCCGTACGAGACGACTGAGGGACCCGTCGCCGTCGTCGTCGGCGGCGGCAGGGAGCTCCTGGTTGCGCAGCACCTCGATCGCCTCGGCGAGCTTCCTCGGGTCGGGCAGCCGAGCGGCGGCGGTGACCATGGTGCGACGGGCCATCGCGTGGGCTTCGGCCAGGAGGATCCGGTCGCGGCTGCTGGGGAGGACGGTGGCGTAGCGGCGCTCCAGCCGCAGCGCCGTCACGGCGTGAGTGAGCGCGAGGTTCGCGTCGAACCCGACGGCAGCCACGGCCATCGCCGTGTTCACCGCGATGCCCAGGCTGCTCTCGGCCACGTCGTCGCCGGCGAGGATGCGGGCGTACGCCTCGTACTGGGACCGGAACGAGGCCGCGGGGCGCTGCACCCCGATGGCCCGCACGATCGAGGCACCCAGCCAGGGGACGAAGTCGGCCCGCGGCTGGGCGACGGCGGCGGCGAGCACCTCCTGCGCCTGCGCCAGGATGCGGTCGAAGCGCTGGTGGTCGCCCGACCGCAGGGCGAGCGTCGCCCCCACCGCGTGCACCGCGAGCATGAGCGTGGGGGAGGTGTCGGGGCCGGCGGCAGCGACCACGACCTCGTAGCAGGCGAGGTCATCGAGCCGGTCGGTGCCGAAGGCGAACGGGCCGACGTCGAGGGCGAGCGAGGCCCCGTCGAAGGCGGCCCGGCTGACACCCAGGCCGGCCCGGCCGGCACCCAGGCTGGCACGACCGCCGCCGGGGCCCGCTGCGCGCAGGCGCCGATGGAGCTCGACCAGGCCGGCGACCACGGCGTCGTCGGTGAGCCGGTGGAACGCCTGCGCCGACGCCTCCTGGAGCGTCACGTCGCCGCGGGCCGCGGTGACGGCGGCGGCGAGGGCCTGGAGCTGCAGCCGCAGGTCGGCCGGCGACCCAGAGGGCAACCAGGCGGCGGC
>JBHAES010000078.1:0-4566 GCA_041855725.1 Actinomycetota bacterium | reverse complement strand
CTCTCACCGTCGTTCCACGTGGAGAACCTGCTGCTCGACTGGCGGCCCGACGTGGTGCACCTCGCCGCCCCGTTCGCCCTCGGCTACAGCGCGGTGCAGGCGACGGCGCGCCACTCGATCCCGTCCGTCGCGGTGTACCAGACCGAGGTGCCCTCGTACGCGTCGTCGTACGGCTGGACGCGGGTGCAGCCGCTGCTGTGGCGGCGGGTGCGCCAGATCCACGAGCTGGCCACCCTCACCCTCGCCCCGTCGACGCCGACGGCCGAGCAGCTCGTCGCCAGGCGGGTGCCGCGGGTGCACATCTGGGCCCGGGGCGTCGACGCGGTCCGGTTCCACCCGGCCCGGCGCGACCCTGCCGTCCGCGTGGCGTGGGGCGTCGCCGACGACGTCGTGGTCGGCTACATGGGGCGCCTCGCCCCCGAGAAGCAGGTCGGCGACCTCGCCGTGCTGGGCGACGTGGGTGGCGCGCGGGTCGTGGTGGTGGGTGACGGGCCGTCGCGGGCCGAGCTGGAGCAGGCGTTGCCCGAGGCGGTGTTCCTCGGTCGGCTCGGCGGCGACGACCTGCCGCGCGCGGTGGCGAGCTTCGACGTGTTCGTGCACCCCGGCGAGCTCGAGACGTTCGGCCAGTCGATCCAGGAGGCGCTGGCGTGCGGGGTGCCCGTGGTGGCCCCCTGCAGCGGCGGGCCCATCGACCTGGTACGGCCCGACGAGACCGGCTTCCTCTACCCGCCCGGCGACCTGGGCCGACTGCGCGACGACGTCGCCCGGCTCGTCGCTGACGAGGCTCTGCGGCAGCGGATGGGGGCGGCGGCGCGGGCGTCGGTGCAGGACCGGACGTGGCCGCACGTCTGCGAGCAGCTGCTCGGCCACTACCGCACCGCCATGCGGCTCCTGCTCGGCGGTGACGTGGAGCTGGTGTGACGCGGCTCCCGGCGGCGTACGTGGCCGAGTGGGGGCTCACCG
This sequence comes from Actinomycetota bacterium, assembly GCA_041855725.1. Lineage (GTDB taxonomy): Bacteria > Actinomycetota > Actinomycetes > Propionibacteriales > Propionibacteriaceae > JBHAES01. The sequence continues at coordinate 3,603 of JBHAES010000078.1, read as the reverse complement.
TGACCGGGGAGCCGGTCGCCGGGCAGGGGGCGGTGAGGGTGCCGGTCACCGCCGAGGACGGCACCCCCGCCGTGCTGAAGGTCGCCCGCCCCGACGCCGAGCGGGCCGGCGAGCTCCCGGCGCTGCAGCACTGGGCCGGGCGGGGCGCCGTCCGGGTGCTGCGCGCCGACCCGCGGCGGGGCGCCCTGCTGCTGGAGCGCACCGGCCCCGACGACCTCGACTCCTCGCTCGACCACGTGGCGGCGGCCCGCGAGGTGGCGGCGCTCTACCCGCTGCTGCACGTGCCCGCCTCGCCCGTGCTGCCCGACCTGCGGCCGCTGGTGACGGGCTGGCTCGACCAGGTCACGGCCCTGCCCCGCGACGCCGCGCTGCCCCGCAGGTTCGTCGAGCAGGCGCTGGCGGCCGCCCCGGGCCTCCTGGCCGGCGGCGACCGCGCCGTGCTGCACGGCGACCTGCACGGCGGCACCGTGCGCCGGTCCGCCCGCGGCGACGGCGGCTGGCTCGCGACCGACCCCTCGGGTCACGCCGGCGACCCGGCGTACGAGGTGGCGCCGCTGCTGTGGCACCGGTGGGACGACCTGGGCGACGACCCCGGCCACGGCATCTGCGACCGGTTCTGGGCGGTGGTCGACGAGTCGGGCCTCGACGAGCGCCGCACCCGCGACTGGGTGGTCGTCCGGGCGGTGACCGCCCTCGCCCGGACCACCGGCCTGGGCCGCGACGACGCACGCGTCACCCGCGCCGTCGTGCTGTGCAAGGCGATGCAGGCGGTGTGAGCCCGCCGGCGACCACGCATCCTGAGAAGACGCACAATATCTTCGAACGTCTCTTGACGCACGCGCCCTGTTCTGGTAGACCGAGGGCCAACACCCCGAGAATGGAGACACAATGATGTTCTTCAAGCGCACAGTTATCTCTGTGACTCTTCCTCTCATCCTGCTCACCCAGATGGTCCTCGCCTCCTCGGCGAGCGCCTTGGATCCGAACTGCTACGTCTGGGCCAATCCTTCATACACCGACGGAATCCGCGCCTACGGCACAGGCACGATCGCCTGCACTCACGGAGTTCGTAGTGCGCACCGCGTCCAGGCCCAGGTCGACACTAGGTGGTCCTTCCACGACAGTCCGTGGTTCTACAGCAGCTTCGGTCCCGCCTACAATCTGAGCACCGAGGCCTGGCTGACCTGCAATGGGACCGGCAGCCAGGAGCGTCGCACCGTGGCGAAGGGAACTGACATCTACGGCGCCAGCCTGTGGATCCGTTCTGGGTACACGCCACAGACATGCTGAGGCTCCTGGCCCTGGTGGGGGTGATCGCCGTCGCGGCGGCGCCCCTCACCGCCTGCGAGCGCGCGGCGAGCGAGGCCGAGAAGCCGTCGGCGGCCACCTACCGGCAGGCCGTCGAGGCCATGCGGCGGTGCGTGCAGGACGCCGGCTACCAGGTCACCGAGGTCTACCCCGACCCCACCGGCGCCACCCAGCGGCTGGCGTTCGCGGTGGTGCAGGCCGGTGACGAGGCCGCGGCGCAGACCGCGTACGACGCCTGCTACGACACGCATCTCAAGGCCACCGAGACCGCGTTCCTCCGGCAGGAACCCTTGACGGGAGCGGCTCGGGACCAGGCGATGGCCGATCTCATCGGCTGTCTCGCCGAGGTCGGCGTCGAGGGCCTGTCCCCCACCACCACCGATTCCCGGGTGTTCGTCCGGGCGATCATGGAGTCGGGGCTCGACTCCGACGGCAGGTTCCGCGCCATGACCTGCATGGAGCGCTATCGAGCAGTCTGGCCGCCCGGTGACGCGAACCACCCGTAGGTCAGGCAACGCGCTGTTCGCCGCCGCGGTGGCGGTGCTGGTGGCGGGTGCCCTCGCCACGTCGTGGGTCGCGTCACGCCGCGTGGCGGCCAGCCTGCCGGACCTCGACCCCACCCCGGTGGCGGCGGGGGTGCGGATCGCGTCGGCGCCGCTCGACCACGGCGCCGACGCCACGCTGGTCGCCCGCGAGATGGCCGTGCCGCCCGTCGTCGCGCCGTCGGCCGAGGGGCTGGTCACCGAGGTCTTCGTACGACCGGGCAGCTCCGTGCACGACGGCGACCCGGTGCTCGCCGTGGCCGGGGCGCGCATCGTCGGCTACAGCGGGGCGGTGCTCTACCGTCCCCTCACCCCCGGCACGGTCGGCGACGACGTCCGGACCGCCCAGCGGCTGCTGCGACGGCTCGTCCCCGGCTCCGCGGTGACAGAGACGGGCACCTTCTCCGCCGTCGACCTCGCGGCCGCCCGCACCTGGGCCAGGGCCAACGGGTACGGGAGCGTCGACGCGCTCGCCCCGGGCTGGTTCGTCTACCTGCCACGGACCCCGTACCTGGTGGCGACGGTGGAGGTCGCGGTGGGGGCGCCGGCACCCGCTCCCGGTGGCCCGCTCCTCGCTGCGGCGGCCGAGCTCACCGACATCGAGGTGCGTGGCACCACGACCGGCCCGGCAGGCGAGTACTGGTTCGTCGCGGAAGGGCAGCGGGTGCCCGTCACCCGGACGCCCGACGGGTGGCAGGTCACGGGCGAGGGGGAAGCCCGCGCCCTCCTCGCCGCCGCGAAACGGTCGGGTGGGACGGTGGAGCTGCCCGGCCGGACCCGGCTGGTCTCCCCCGAGGAGGGGAAGGTGGTGCCAGGCGCCAGCCTGCGGCGCGCAGCCGCCGCCGACGCCGTCTGCGTCGTGCTGACCGGCGCCGAGGGCCGTCCCGCGCTGTCGGCGGTCCGGGTCGAGGTGGTCGGCAGCACCCCCGACGGCCGCGCCTTCCTGAGGACCGAGCTGCCGGTCGGCACCGAGGTGGTGCTCAACCCTGGCGAGGCGGCCCGGGAGGTCACGTGCCGATAGCCCTCGACGAGGTGTCGTTCCGCTACGGCAGCGGCCGCGACATCCTGCGACGCGTGTCGGTGTCGTTCCCCGACCGCACGTCGGTGGCGGTGTCGGCGCCGTCGGGCACCGGCAAGAGCACCCTGCTGGGTGTGATCGGGCTGCTGCTGAGTCCCGTCGCCGGCCGGGTCCTGCTCGACGGGCGCGAGGTGACGGTGGCCGACCGTGCCTCGCTGCTCGGCGGCACCATCGCGTGGGTCCTGCAGGGCGGCCACCTGCTGGGGGCCCGGTCCGCGATCGACAACGTGGTCCTGCCCGCGCTGGCGCGGGGGGCGAGCCGCCGCGAGGTGCTGCCGCTCGCCGAGGCGCTGCTCGACGACATGGGGCTGCGGGCCGAGCGTGACGTGCCGGTGTCGCGGCTCTCCGGGGGCGAGGCCCAGCGGGTCGGGATCGCACGTGCCCTCGTCACGCGACCGGCCGTGGTGCTGGCGGACGAGCCGACCGCGAACCTTGACGTGGTGACCGCCCGGGCGGTGACGGCCAGGCTGCTGGCCGCCGCGCAGCACGCCTGCGTCGTCGTGGCCACGCACGACCCCGAGGTCGCGGCCAGGGCCGATCGGCGGCTCGTGCTCGACGCGGCAGGAGGGCTGCATGACGTGGCGGATGCGTGAGCTGTGCGTCGAGGCGCTCGCCGGACTCGGCCTGCGCCACGTGCTGCTCGGGTCGCTCAGCGCCCTCGTGCTGACCTCGATG
>JBHAES010000077.1:0-5389 GCA_041855725.1 Actinomycetota bacterium | reverse complement strand
GGCCTCGACGAGCAGGCCAACGCGGTCGAGTACCTCGTGCACCACGAGGACGTGCGGCGCGCCGGCCCCGACCCGGCCGGCCCCCGCGTCCTCGACGCCGACGCCGAGGAGGCGATGTGGCGGCGGCTGCGGCTCATGAGCCGGGCCCTGTTCCGCCGCTCCCCGGTCGGCATCGTGCTGGAGCGGGCCGACGCCCCTGGCGCAGAGCCGATCCGGGCCATGCCCGGCAAGGCGACCGTCACCCTCGTGGGTCGGCCGTCGGAGCTCATGCTGTACGCGTACGGGCGCACCACGGTCGCCGACGTGCAGCAGATCGGCGACGAGGCCGCCCTCGCCCAGATCAGGGCCGCCGACCTGAGCGTGTGACCCGCCACCGCGCGGAACGGTCAGGCCCGGCCGGTGCGCCGCTCCCACTCCGCGACGGCCTCGTCGAGGGTGGCGTGGTCGATGCTGAAGCTCCCGAACGCCGCGAGGGTGCGCATCGGGAAGTTGCCGACGACCGCCATGAGGGCCGGGTTCGCCAGCAGCGTGGTGTGGCCCTGCGCGGCCAGCTCCTCGAGGATCGCGCGGCCGTCGGGGTCGGCGGCCCACTCCTGGCACGTCGACCGGTCGGTGAGCGGCACCGCCAGGGTGGGAGCGTCGACCGACACGGTCGCCGACAGCGGCAGGTCACGTGAGCTGGTGCCCGCCGAGACCACGAACTCGCCGGCCTCCACCACCCAGCGGCGGTGCGTGACCGACCAGTACGAGAACGCCCGCTGGTCGAGCTCCACCGTCACCCGCCTCGACTCCCCCGGCGCCAGCATGACCTTGGCGAACCCCTTCAGCTCACGCACGGGGCGCCGCACCGAGCACTCGGGGTCGGCGACGTAGACCTGCACCACCTCGGCGCCCTCCCGCTCGCCGGTGTTGGTGACCGTGACACCCACCTCGGCCCGCAGGTCGCCGGCCGCCACCGAGCCGCTCGTCGTCACCGACAGGTCGGCGAGGGCGAACGTGGTGTAGCTCAGGCCGTAGCCGAACGGGAACGCGACGTCGGTGCCGAGCGCGTCGTAGGCCCGGTAGCCGATGAAGATGTCCTCGCCGTAGACGACCTGCTGCGAGTCGCCCGGGAAGTTGAGGTACGACGGGTTGTCCTCGAGCCGGTGCGGGAACGTCTCGGCGAGCCGGCCCGACGGGTTCACCACGCCAGTGAGCACGTCGGCGATCGCCCCGCCGGCGGCCTGGCCGGTGAGCCACGCCTCGACGAGCGCCTTCGTCCGGGGCACGACCTCGCCCAGCTCGACGGTCGACCCGTTGACGAGCACGGTGACGACCTCGTGGTTCGCCTCGTGCACCGCCTCGAGCAGGGCGAGCTGGTTGGCGGGCAGCCGCAGGTGCGTACGGTCGAAGCCCTCGGACTCGTCGGCGGCCGGCAGCCCGATCACGACGACCACGACGTCGGCCATCTCCGCCAGGTCGATCGCCTCGGCCCGCAGCGCGTCGTCGCGGGACTGGTCGTCGATGCCGTAGCCCTGGGCGTAGGCGAGGTCGCCGAACGTGGCCCGCAGCTCGTCGCACAGCACGTCGACCCGGGTCGGGTTGACCTCCGACGAGCCGGCGCCCTGGAAGCGGGGCCGGGCGGCGAGCTCGCCCACCACGGCCACCTTCCCACCGGTGAGCGGCAGGATGGCATCGTCGTTCTTGAGCAGCACGACCGCCTCGGCCGCAGCCCGCCGGGCGAGGGCGTGGTGGGCGGCCACGTCGAAGGTCTCGTCGGCCGACAGCACCGCCGCACCCTTGCGGTTGAGCTCGAGCACGGCCCGGGCCCGGGCGTCGACGACCGACTCGTCGAGCCGCCCCGACCGTACGGCGTCGACGAGCGCCTGCGGGCTGTGCGGCAGGTCGGGCGGCATCTCCAGGTCGAGCCCCGCCTCGGCGGCTGGCACCCGGTCGTAGACGGCACCCCAGTCCGACACCACGAGCCCGTCGAAGCCCCACTCGTCGCGCAGCACCTGCTGCAGCAGGAACGTGTGCTCGCTGCCCGAGGTGCCGTTCACCTTGTTGTAGCAGCACATCACGGTCCACGGGCGGGCGCCGGTGACCGCCCGCTCGAACGCCGGCAGGTAGATCTCGCGCAGCGCCCGCTCGCTCACCACGGCGTCGACCCGCAGCCGGTCGGTCTCCTGGTTGTTGGCGGCGTAGTGCTTGAGCGACGTGCCCACGTCGCCCTTGGCCTGGATGCCGTCGATGATGCCGACCGCGAGCTCGCCGGCGAGGAACGGGTCCTCGGAGAAGTACTCGAAGTTGCGGCCGCACAACGGGGACCGCTTCATGTTGACGCCGGGGCCGAGGATCACCGACAGGTTGCAGGCACGGGCCTCCTGCGCCAGCGCCTCGCCCACCTCGCGCAGCAGCTCCGGGTTCCACGACGAGGCGATCGCGCCAGCGGTCGGGAAGCAGGTGGCCGGGATCGACCCGCCCAGGCCCACGTGGTCGCCGCCCTCGCCGCCGTCGCCCACGGTGGGCTGCGCCCGCAGGCCGTGCGGGCCGTCGGACACCATCACCGACGGCACGCCGAGACGTTCCACGCCGAGCGTGTGCCAGAAGTCCTTCCCGCTGGTGAGCTGGGCCTTCTCCTCCAAGGTGAGCCGGGCGAGCACGTCGTCGACGTCGAAGGTCATCGTCGGGTCCTTCCGTAGGGATACCCCGACGCTAGCCGTCCCGGCCGCGGCGCGCAGCGATCCGGCGAAGTCGGGCCTCAGCCGTCGGCGCCGAGGCGGGCGAGCACCAACGCGCGCACCGTGGCGGCGTCGGCCTGGCCCTTCAGCTCGCGCATGACGACACCGATGATCGCACCGGCGGCCTGCACCTTGCCGTCGCGCACCTTCTGGGCCGCGTCGGCCTGGGCCTCGATCGCCCGGTCGACCGCCGCCTCCAGGGCACCCGCGTCCGACACCACCGTGAGGCCCCGACCGGTGACCACCTGCCGCGGCTCCCCCTCGCCGGCGAGCACCCCGTCGATCACCTGGCGGGCGAGCGTGTCGGTGACCACGCCCAGGTCGACCAGGCCCTGCAGGTCGGCGACCTGGGCCGGGCTCATGCCCACCTCGGCGAGCGGCACCCCCGCCTCGTTGGCGCGCCGCTGCAGCTCCCCCAGCCACCACTTCCGGGCGGCTGCGGGGGCGCAGCCGGCCTCGACGGTGGCGGCGACCAGGTCGAGCGCCCCCGCGTTGGCGACGTCGGCCATCTCGCGGTCGGTGAGACCCCACGAGACCCGCAGCCGCTCCTCGCGGACGCCGGGCGCCTCGGGCAGCGTGGCCCGCAGGGTCTCGACCCACTCCGGGTCGGGCGCGATCGGCACGAGGTCGGGCTCGGGGAAGTAGCGGTAGTCCTCGGCCTGCTCCTTCGAGCGCCCCGGCGACGTGTAGCCGCCATCCTCGTGCCAGTGCCGGGTCTCCTGGCGCACCGCCTCGCCTGCGGCGAGCACCGCCGCCTGCCGGCGGATCTCGTAGCGCAGCGCCCGCTCCACCGAGCGCAGCGAGTTCACGTTCTTGGTCTCGGTCCGGGTGCCCAGCTCCGCCGACCCCTTGGGCATCAGCGACACGTTCGCGTCGCAGCGCAGCGAGCCCTGCTCCATGCGGACGTCGGAGACCCCGAGGGCCCGCAGCAGGTCGCGCAGGTGCGTCACGTAGGCCCGCGCCACCTGCGGCGCCTTGTCGCCGCAGCCGCGGATCGGCTTGGTGACGATCTCGATGAGCGGCACCCCGGCCCGGTTGTAGTCGAGCAGCGAGTGGTCGGCCCCGTGGATGCGGCCGGTCGCCCCGCCCACGTGCACCGACTTGCCCGTGTCCTCCTCCATGTGGGCACGCTCGATGGGGATCTCGTACGACTCGCCGTCGACCTCCACCGACACCGAGCCGTCGAACGCGATCGGCTCGTCGTACTGGCTGATCTGGTAGTCCTTCGGCATGTCGGGGTAGAAGTAGTTCTTGCGCGCGAACCGGCACCAGGTCGCGATGTCGCAGCCGAGCGCCAGGCCGATCCGGATCGCCGACTCGACGGCGGCGCCGTTGACCACCGGCAGCGACCCCGGCAGCCCGAGGCACACCGGGCAGGTCTGCGTGTTGGGCTCGGCGCCGAAGGTCGTGGCGCAGCCGCAGAACATCTTCGACGCGGTGCTGAGCTCGACGTGCACCTCGAGGCCCAGCACCGCATCGAAGCGCTCCATCGCCTCGGCGAAGTCCATCAGCTCGCTCATCGCGACCCCCCTGCTGCGGTCCGTACGGCCAGCGACCCCGGCAGCGTCGGCGGCGCTGGCGGCGGCACCAGCCGCTCGAGGGCGGCACCCACCAGGTAGACCCGGTCGTCGGCCATCGGCGGCGCCATCACCTGCAGGCCCACCGGCAGCCCGTCGTCGGGGTCGAGGCCCACCGGGAACGACCCCGACGCGTTGCCCGCCATGTTGGAGGGGATCGTGCACAGGTCGGCCTTGTACATCGCCAGCGGGTCGTCGACCCGCTCCCCCATCCGGAACGCGGTGGTGGGCGTGGTGGGCGACACCAGCACGTCGGCCTGCTCGAACGCCGCCGTGAAGTCGCCGGCGATGAGCGTGCGCACCTTCTGCGCCGAGCCGTAGTAGGCGTCGTAGTAGCCGGAGCTCAGCGCGTAGGTGCCGATGATCACGCGGCGCTTCACCTCGGCGCCGAAACCCTGGCCGCGCGACAGGTTCATGACCTCCTCGGCGGAGCGGACCCCGTCGTCGCCGACCCGCAGGCCGTAGCGCATCGCATCGAACCGGGCCAGGTTGCTCGAGACCTCGCTGGGCATGATCAGGTAGTAGGCGCCCAGCGCGTAGCGGAAGTGGGGGCAGCTCACCTCCACCACCTCGGCGCCCGCACCCTGCAGCGCCTCGACCGCCTCGCGGAACCGCTGCTCGACGCCGGGCGCGTAGCCCTCGCCACCCAGCTCCTTGACCACGCCGACGCGCAGCCCCGCCACGTCACCCCGGCGGGCGGCGGCCACCACGTCGGGCACCGGCGCATGGATCGAGGTGGAGTCGCGGGGGTCGTGGCCGGCGATCACCTGGTGCAGCAGGGCCGCGTCCAGCACCGTGCGGGCGCAGGGCCCCGGCTGGTCGAGGGAGCTCGCCATCGCGATGAGGCCGAACCGGGACGTGCCGCCGTAGGTGGGCTTCACCCCCACGGTGCCGGTGACCGCCGCGGGCTGCCGGATCGAGCCGCCCGTGTCGGAACCGATCGCCAGCGGCGCCTCGTACGCCGCGAGCACCGCCGACGACCCGCCGCCCGAGCCCCCCGGGACCCGGTCGAGGTCCCACGGGTTGCGGGTGGGGCCGTAGGCGGAGTTCTCGGTGGAGGAACCCATGGCGAACTCGTCCATGTTGGTCTTG
>JBHAES010000076.1:0-2581 GCA_041855725.1 Actinomycetota bacterium | reverse complement strand
CCGAGCACGCCGGGCGCGTCGACGACGTGATCCGGCGCAAGCGCCGCGCCGACCCGCCGGTGCGGCCCAAGGTCACCCGCGAGGTGGCGGCCCACGTGATCGAGCTGGCCCGCAGCCAGCCCCCCGCCGGGCACGGCCGCTGGACCCTGCGGCTCCTCGAGCGGCGGCTGGCCGCCACCGAAGGGCTCCCCGCCCTCGACCACTCGACCATCGGGCGGCTGCTCAAGAAGGCGGGTCACCACCTGCCGATGTAGCCGAACGGGCCCAGTCCTGGGGCGGGCGCCGACACTCGCGACCGACAGCCACCTTCCGGCACCACCGGACGGTCCGTCACCCCACGCTTCGCGTCGAGCTGGGCTCCCATGGTGACAGCCCGCCTCGTCAGGCGGCTCGCGGCCCGCTCCCCGCCTGCTGGCCGGCCCACGTCCCGGGCTGCGACCTGACCGTCACCGGGCCCGCCAGGGTCAGGGCGCGTTGCTGATCACGGCCACCGACCAGGGCTGCACCACGTACTCACCGGTCACCACGGGCGCGTCGGCGGTGGTCCAGTGGTTGCCGAACGGCTCCGCGTACGCGGCGGTGTCGATGAACCGCCGCCACGGCCGCCGGGCCCGCTGCGGCGGGATCGAGAACGGCTGCGGCTGGTCCCACATGTTCACCAGGATCCACAGGTCGCCCTGGTCGCCGATCCCGGAGCAGTCCAGGTACACGCCCACGCACCGGTCGCCCGGGTTCGGGTGGGTGGTGCCGTCGGGACGCAGGAACAGGTACGTCACGTCGTCGTCACCGATCGCGTCGTTGCCGTACGTACGCTGCCGCAGGCCCGGGTGCGCCTGCCGGACGCCCGCCAGGTAGGCGGTGAACACCAGCAGCGGGTTGACGTCGGCGGGCGAGTCGGCGACGCCGAGGTTGTCGTGGTAGCGCAGCTCCGGCTGGTCGGGGTCGACGGGCACCCGGGTGGGGGCGTTGGTGCCGGCCATCGCCCAGTTGTTCCAGATGCCGACGGTGTCGAGGCGCCACGGGTTGTTGTTGCCGTTCTGGGTGCGGCCGTACTCGTCGCCGGACACGATCATCGGCACGCCGCGCGACAGGAACAGCATGGCGAGCGCGTTGCGGATCCGCTGCCGGCGCAGCGCCGGGTCGCCGCCGGAGTCCCAGCTGAGGTTGTTGTCGGAGCCGCCGTCGGAGGGGCCGAACGGGTACGGCTGGTCGTTGACCTTGCTGTTGTAGGAGACGAGGTCGGCGAGGGTGAACCCGTCGTGGGCGGTGAGGAAGCCGACCGACTTGTGGGGTCCGCCCTGGTCGTGGAAGTGGAAGAAGTCGCCGTTGTAGGCGTCGATGAACGCCTGCGTGTTGCCGTCGCCCTTGAGGAACGCGCGCATCGCGTCGCGGTAGCGGCCGTTCCACTCGGCCCAGCCGGCCGGGAACGCGCCCACCTCGTAGCCCCACAGGTCCCACGCCTCGGCCACGATCTCCACGTCGTGGGCGGCCGCGTACGCGGCGATGTCGACCAGCAGCGGGTGCTGGGTGAAGAAGCGACGCTGCTCGGCCCAGTTCTCGCGCTCGAACGCGTTGGGGGTGCGACCCAGCACCGTGGCGAGGTCGAACCGGAACCCGTCGACGCCCATCACCTCGGTCCAGTAGGCCAGCGAGTCCTTCACGAGCTGCTGGGTCGCGGGCACCGAGAAGTTGAGCTGGTTGCCGCAGCCGGTGGCGCCGTCGACGAGGGTCAGCTCGTCGGTGACCTGGTAGTAGTCGGGGCACGCCAGCCCGCCGAGCGAGACGAACGCCGTGGTGTCGGGGCAGCCACCCCAGTTGCCGCCCTCGGCGGAGTGGTTGTAGACCACGTCGAGGTAGACCTCGACGCCGTGGTCGTGGAACGCCTGCACCATCGCCTTGACCTCGCGGGTCGGGCCGCCCGGCGACTGGTCGTGGGCGTAGTCGCGGTTGGGCGCGAAGTACGACAGCGTCATGTAGCCCCAGTAGTTCACCAGCCCCTTGTCGGCCGCGGTCGCCGACGTGTTGGTCTGGTGCACCGGCAGCAGCTCGATGGCGGTGACGCCGAGCGCCTTCAGGTAGGGCGCCAGGTAGGCGGCGCCGGCGTACGTGCCCCGCAGCCCGGCAGGCACGTCGACCACCTTCTCGAACCCGGGGGTGCCGGCGAGGATCGAGCGCAGCGACGAGCTCGTCGGGTGCCTGGTGAGACCCTTGACGTGCGCCTCGTACACGACCGCGTTCTCCTCCGGGTGGCCCGGCTTCGGGGCGGTCCACGGCTCCTCGGCGACCACGATCCCCTTCGGCACGTACGGACCGGTGTCGAGCTCGCGGCGGGCCCGGCCCCGGTGCTCCTCGCCGCCGGTGCCGAACAGGCCCTCGTCGCCGCCGGCCTGCTCGATCACGTCGGAGTAGACGTTGTGGGTGAGCTCGCGGGCGTACGGGTCGAACACGGCCTTGTTGGGGTTGAACCGGTTGCCGGCGGCGTCGACGTCGCTGACGAACCCGGCGGCCGAGCCGCCCCGGGACCAGCCGTCGTCGTACGGCCAGCCGCCGCCCCAGGCGCGGTAGGCGTAGAGGCTGCCGT
>JBHAES010000075.1:0-4677 GCA_041855725.1 Actinomycetota bacterium | reverse complement strand
TCCGGGTCGCCGTCCGGGCCCGGCGCGGCCGCCAGGTCGTCCCACGTGTCGAACCGGTCGGCCCAGCCGCGCCGCTCGAACCGCCACTGCCGCCGCGAGTCGGTCTCGGCCTGCTCGCGCCCGGGGAGCCCGGCAGCGTAGGCGAAGGCGGTGTCGGGCGGCAGCGGCAGCACCCGGTCGAGCCCGTCCCACCGCAGCGCCACGAGGTCGCCGAGCACGCCGGCCGGGTCGTCGGGGGGCTGGAGCCGCCGCAGCCGGCCGTCGTTGAGCGCCACCCCCTGCCACGCCCGGTCGGGGTAGGCCGCGGCGAGGACGAGCAGGCGCAGCCACAGCGCCGCCCAGTGCCGCCCGCGGATGCGGCCGACCACGGGCAGCACCACGGTGCCGTCGGCCGCGCGGAGCCGGGCCGTGACGGTGACCCCGTCGAGCGGCACCTGCAGGTCGAGGTCGGCCTCGGGGCCGAGCCGCAGCAGCCGGATGCGCGCCACGGTGCCCTCGACCTGGTCGAGGATCGAGGCGAGGGCGGCGGAGCCGAGTCGACCCGGCGGGACGGTGCCGCGGAGCCGCTCGCTGGCCTCGACCTGCTCACGGCTCAGCCCTTGCCGGCGCAGCTCGAGGAGGCGGCTCTTGACGGCCCACTGCTCCAGCCCTGTCAGCTCGAGGGGGATCTGGTCGCTCGGCGGGGTGCCGACCCACGTGCTGGTGAGCAGCCGGGTGTCGCGGAAGTGCTTGACCGGGCTGGTGTAGAACGCCACGAGGTCGTCGAGGTCGACCTCGGCGGTGCGTTCGGCGGGCGGCAGGCCCTCGGTGCCGGCACGGTCGCGCGGGGCCGGGGCGTCGGCCCGGCGGCCCTCGACCAGGGCGGCGGCCGCCTTGGCCGCGGCCGTGTCGTACGAGACGGGAGCCCCCGCCACGAACCCGTCGACGTCGTAGGGCTGCAGGCTGTGGCGCACCACCACGTCGGCATCGGCCCGGCGGGCCGCGTGGACGAGGTCTCGGACGGGGATGGGGGGCGGCACCACGTCGTTGGTGCGGGTGTCGCGGCCGCGGTAGACCACCACGAACGCCTGCTGCGCGGCGAGGAACGCGTCGAGGAACGCCTGCCGGTCGTCGAGCGCCGGGTCACCCTCGGCGGGCGTACGCCCCAGCACGTCGTCGCCGCGCGCCACGACGGGGCGGGGGAACGACTGGTCGTCGAGGCCGAGCAGCACGACCACCCGGTGGGGGACCTGCGGCAGCGCGTCGAGGGAGGTGACCGTGAGCCCGCCGGTGAGCAGGGCGCTGCGCGGCAGCCGGCCCTGCAGCCGGTCGCGGACCAGCACCTTCACGTCGCCCAGCGAGAGCAGAGGCGCGTCGGGGCCGGCCGCCTCGGCCATCGCCGACAGCTGCGCCTGCGCCTGGGCGACCTGCCAGGCGTCGGCCGCCGGCACGGACACGAGCCCGCCGACGACCATGCCCTCGTCGTCGGTCTCGCCGAACAGGGCGCGGCGGAACCGCTCGACCCACACGGCCGGGGTGGCAGGCCTGGAGAACTCGTCGGCCGCCGACCGCAGCCGCCCCATGAGCTCGGCCAGGTTGCCCACCGTGGCGGCGTCGGTGGACTCGAGCACGTCGTAGGGCAGGGCGGTGCCGAGGCTCGCGAGCTCGCGCTCCGACATGGTGAGCCCGAGGAGGAGCCGGTTGAGGCCGGTCTGCCACGTGTTCTGCTGCACCTGCACCCCGAACCGGCGGCGGTTCTCGAGATCGATGCCCCACCGCACCCCCGCCTCGCGCAGCAGGAGCCCGATGCGCTCCACCGCCTCGGCGCCCCGGAACCCGAACCGTCTCGCCACCGGCTCGGTGGCGCACAGGTCGAGCAGCTCGGACACCTCGGCCCGCGACGACGCCAGGTCGAGCACCCGGGTGAGCACGTCGAGCACGGGGTTGGCCTGGCGCAGCGAGCGGTCGGCCACCGACACCCGGATCGTGTGCGCCGGGTGGAGCGCGGCGGGCCCGCCCTGGACCGGTTCGAGGTCAGCGGCGTCGAGGCCGCACCGGGCGCGGACGAGGGGCCCGTAGGTGTCGAGGTCGGGGGTGAGCACCACGACGTGGCGCGGCTCGAGGGTGGGGTCGCCGGCCAGCAGGTCGACGAGCACGTCGCGCAGCACCTCGACCTGCCGCTCCGGCCCGTGGGAGACGTGCACCGCCACCGACCCGTCGGCGGGCACCGGGTCGAGGTCGGCGTCGTCGCCGACCTGCCGCTGCATCGCCCCCAGCAGCGTGGCGGGGCGGGACGGGGCCGGCAGCCGGACCACGTCGTCGGCCACCGTCCGCCACTGGTCGGCCTGCCGGTGCCGGACGGTGCCCAGCCGGGTCCCCAGCCCGCCGTGGCCCGGGACGACCAGCCACACGTGCACCGTACGGTGCCGCGCCAGGGCGGCCACCGCGTCGACCACCCCGGGCGGGACCCGCCCCGGCGCCACGGCGTGCAGCTCCGGCGGCAGGTGCACCGCCGCGGGGTCGGCCGCGAGCGCTGCGACGGCGGCGCGGCGACGCACGAACGGGTCGGGGCCGTCGACCTGGTCGACGACGGCGCGCCACAGCGACGCCTGCCACGACCCGTCGTCGGCGCCGCCCAGCCACCGCTCCAGGTCGTCGGGGCGCCAGGTGAGCCACCGGCGGTAGAGGCCGGCCAGGCGGCGGGCCGTGCCGTAGCGACGCCCCGGGCGGGCGTCGTCGCCGCCGGCGAGGTGGGCGGACACCGACGCGAACCAGGGCTCGGCGGCGGAGGCGTCGAACGCCCGCAGCACCGCCCACACCAGCCGGTCGCCGCTCCAGGGGTCGTCGTCGGGGTCGTGGCCGCCCGCGGCGGCCAGCGCGTCGTCGCACACCTGCCCCAGCGAGGCGAAGTCGATGCCGGCGCACACCCCGTCGCCGTCGACCGCCCCCAGCCGGGCCGCGAGCCGCTGCGCCAGCCACCGCTGGACCCCGGGCCCCGGCACGCACACGAGGTCGGTGGCGAACGGGTCGGCCCGCGGCCCGTCGAGCATGCCGGCGAGCGCGTCGGCGACGCAGTCGAGACGCTCGGCGAGGTGCAGCGTGAGGCCGCGGGAGGGATGGTCGGTCATCGTGGGGACCACCCTACGGACGCCTTCCGACACTTTCCGCCGCGACCCGCCTGGCGCGCGTCGCCCCGGGCCGACCCGGCGCGCCGAGCGCCGCCGCGGGTGGGCGGCATCGCGCCCTGGCCGGCGCGCCGACCGCGTACGGTGACTGACGCGCGTGCATGGCGCGGCAGGCGACCCAGGCGACCGGCTCGGTCCTGGGTGAGCACGCCGGGCAGCTGCTCTCGCTGGCCGTCTGAGGCACCGGGAGCGAAGCCGGGTCGTGCGGGTGCGGACGTGGCGAGTCGCCATGCCATCCGGCGCTGGAGCGGGGCGGGTGCGGCGTGGCACAGTGGCGCGGTGACCCGTACCGATCCCGAGCGCGTCCTGGCGGCGCTCGACCCCGAGCAGCGCGAGGTCGCCACGACCCTCGACGCGCCGGTGGTGGTGATCGCGGGGGCCGGCACGGGGAAGACGCGCGCCATCACGCACCGCATCGCCTACGCCGCGCTCGTGGGGGCGCACGAGCCCCGGGCGACGCTCGCGGTGACGTTCACCACGCGGGCGGCGGGCGAGCTGCGCGCGCGGCTGCAGCGGCTCGGGGTGGAGGGGGTGTCGGCCCGTACGTTCCACTCGGCAGCGCTGCGGCAGGCCACGTACTTCTGGCCGCGGGCGTACGGGCACGAGCTGCCGCCCGTGGCCGACAGCGCGTACCCGATGGTGGCGGAGGCGGCGACGCGGCTGCGGCTGCCGGCCGACACGGCGCTGGTGCGCGACCTCGTGGGCGAGGTGCAGTGGGCGAAGGTGTGCAACGTGGTGCCGGAGGCGTACCCGCTGCTCGCCCGGTCGCAGCACCGGGTCGTCGGCTCGCTGGAGCCCGAGCAGGTGGCGCGGGTGCTGACCGCGTACGAGGAGGTGAAGCGGGAGCGGGGCCGCATCGACCTGCCCGACATCCTGCTCTGCTGCGCCGCCCTGCTCGACGAGCACGAGCACGTGGCGGCCGAGGTGCGTCGGGCCTACCGCCACCTCGTGGTCGACGAGTACCAGGACGTCTCCCCGGTGCAGCAGCGGCTCCTCGACCTGTGGCGGGGCAGCAGCCGGGACCTGTGCGTGGTGGGTGACCCGGCGCAGACCATCCACACGTTCGCCGGCGCGCAGCCGACGCACCTGGTGGACCTGCCGCGTCGGCTGCCGGGGACCCGCGTGGTGGAGCTGGTCCGCGACTACCGGTCCACGCCGCAGGTGGTGGCCCTGGCGAACCGGCTGCTGCACGGGTCGCGCGAGCGCCACGTCACCTTGCAGGCGCAGCGTCCGGCGGGGCCGGCGCCCGAGCTCGTCGGCGCCCCGGACGAGGCCACCGAGGCCGACGAGGTGGCGCGCTGGCTGCGGCAGCGGCACGCCGAGGGGGTGGCATGGCGAGAGATGGCGGTGCTGTTCCGGATCAACGCCCAGTCGCCGACGGTGGAGCTGGCGCTGGCGCAGGCCGGCATCCCGTACCAGGTGCGGGGCTCCGAGCGGTTCTTCGAGCGGCCCGAGGTGCGGCAGGCGGTGGCGGCGATCCGGGCGGCGGCTCGTACGGAGGGGGACCTGGAGG
>JBHAES010000074.1:0-2724 GCA_041855725.1 Actinomycetota bacterium | reverse complement strand
GTGGCGGGTCGCGTCGTCGTACGCGGCCTGGTCGAGGATGCCGTTGCGCTTGGCGACGATCACCGGCACGACCGCCTGCCCGGCGACGTTGGTGGCCGTCCGACCCATGTCGAGGATCGGGTCGATCGCCAGCAGCAGGCCGACGCCCTCCAGCGGCAGGCCGAGCGTCGACAGGGTGAGGGTGAGCATCACGACCGCGCCGGTGAGGCCGGCGGTGGCGGCCGACCCGACGACGGCGACGAACGCGATGAGCAGGTACTCCCGCCACCCCAGCGGCACCCCGAACAGCTGGGCCACCGTGATCGCGGCCAGCGCCGGGTAGACGGCGGCGCAGCCGTCCATCTTGGTGGTGGCGCCCAGCGGGGCGGCGAACGAGGCGTACTCCGACGGCACGCCGAGCCGGTCGATGAGCGCCGACCGGGTGATCGGCAGCGTGCCCACCGACGAGCGGGACACGAACGCGAAGGTGATCGCCTCGCCGGCGCCCTTGAAGAACGCCACCGGGCTGAGGCCGTGGGCCAGCAGCAGCGCCGGGTAGAGCACGAGCATGACGATGGCGCAGCCGAGGTAGACGTCGGCGGTGAACCAGGCGAGCGGGGCGACCAGGTCCCACCCGTACGACGCCACCGCGCGGCCGATGAGGGCGGCCGAGCCGACCGGGGCGAGCCGGATCACCCACCACACCAGCTTCTGGAACACCTCGAGGGCCGCCTCGGAGAACTCGACGAACGGCTTCGCCTTCTCGCCCACCGCCAGCGCGGCGCCGCCGAGGGCGATGCCGAGCACCACGAGCTGCAGCACGTTGAACGACAGGCTGGTGGTCACGACCCCGTCGGCGCTGGTCCGGGTGGTGGCCTCGAGGCCGAGGATGTTGGCCGGCACGATCGACTTGAGGAAGTCGAGCCAGGTGCCCTGCGTCGACGACGCCTTGGCGCCCTCGGTGGAGATGGTGGCGTGGAGCCCAGGGTTGGTGAGCAGGCCCAGCACGATGCCCACGACCACCGAGACCGCGGCCGTGACCGCGAACCACAGCAGCGTCTCGACGGCGAGGCGGGCGGCGTTGGCGACCTGGCGCAGCCTCGTGATCGACACCACGAGCGCGGCGAGCACCAGCGGCACGACGAGCACCCGCAGCAGGGTGACGAAGATGGAGCCCACCTGGGTGAGCAGCTCGGTGAGCCACCTCACCCTCAGCTCGCGGGCGACGAGGCCGAGGAGCACGCCGGCGACGAGACCGATGAGCACCTGGGCCCAGAACGGGATGCTGCGGCGCTTGGGCGCGGCCGCGGGCGCGGTGGTGGCTGACACCGTCGGTGACCTTCCGGGAGTGAGGGGTTGGGGGCCGTGGGCTCACGGCGGGGCAGGGTCGGCTCAGCGACAGGACGCGCTGCCGGTGCGCGCGAGGTCGACCACGAGTCGACGCCACAAGCCGGTCACGAGCGCCTACGCTACGTCGCGCCCACCGGTGCGCGCAACGCGACCGCCGCCGCAGGTCAGCCGAAGGCGCGCCCGAAGCCGGTGACCCGGAACCCGCCGACCTCGTCGGCGTCGAGCACCAGCCACGACTGGTACGCGACGTTGCGGCCCTGGCCGGTGGGGTGCAGCCAGGGGTAGGCGGGGTCGTCGGAGGTCACCGGGCAGACGAGGGAGCCGGAGACGATCGGGTCGAAGCCGCGCGGGACGCCGGGGGCCGAGAACGCTCCGCCGAGCTCGGGTGGGCCGGCCAGCGCGCAGGAGACGACCGTGCCGCCGGGCGGGTACTGGACGCTGCGCACCGTGTCGGCGGAGCCCTCGCCCCCGAGGGGGGTGTCGAGGGAGGCGGCGCGCTCGGCGCTCATGTACCGCTCGGCCGCCGCGCGGTCGCCCGAGGCGATGGCGTCGTACGCGGCCTGGACGGCGGCGTTCGTCGGGATCCGCAGCGCCCCCGACGGCAGGCGGTAGACGACGTCGGCGACGGCCAGCGCCTGACCGTCCCACCGGGCCGTCACGGTGGCGCTGGCCCGCCCCCGGCAGGCGTTGCACGACTCGTCGCCGACCACCTGGATGGAGGGCACGACGAACACGATGGTGTGACCGACGACGTGCACGTCGGTGATGATGAAGCTCGGGGTGCGGCCCAGGGTGCCGGAGGTGCCGAGGTCGAGGTCGGTCACGAGGTCGTGGGTCGCGCTGTAGACGGCGATCGCGTCGATGCCCGTGCTGCCCCCGGCGTGGCACGACAGGTGCACGACCGCGACCGGGCGGCCACCGAGCACCCCGGCCTGCACGTCCTTCATGGTGGCGCCGCCCGGTGCGGCCCCGGGTCCGGTGGCGACGCCGTCGACGAAGACGGCCCGGTCGTCCTGCGAGACGGCCGCCAGGCACGGCGCGGGCACCAGGAGCGAGGCGTTGCGCAGCGCCGCCAGGTCCGGCGGCGGCGCCGGGCTCGCGCCGGGGGTGGTGGGGGCCGTGGCGGTCGGCGACGCGCCGAACGACAGCACCGACGCTCGGGTCTGGTCGATGACGACGATCGTGGTGGGCGAGGCCGCCCAGGCGGTCACGCGGGTCGCCACCGTCCACACGGTGGTGCCGGTCGCCGGGTCGAGCGCGGTGACGCCGTCCGGCTCGGCGACCACGACGGCGTCGGGGCCCACCAGCCACTGCGGCCCGACGGTGCCGGTCGCCCCGGCCAGGGCGGCCGCCCCAGGGGCCAGCTCGCGCACCCACAGCGGCCTCGTCCCGTCG
>JBHAES010000073.1:0-8922 GCA_041855725.1 Actinomycetota bacterium | reverse complement strand
GCGGGCGGTACTGGGAGCCGACGATGCGGCTCGTCGCCGACGCTGCCCGGGTGGTCGCCTACGACCGGGCCGGGACGGGGGCCAGCACCCCCGACCCGGCGCCCCGGGACCTGGCGCGGCTCGCCAGCGACCTCGGGGCCGTCGTCGCCGCCCACCCCGCCCGCCGGGTCGTGCTCGTGGGCCACAGCCTCGGCGGACCCGTCGTACGGCTGCTGGCCGTCCGGCTGCTCGACGCCGGCCAGGGCCCGACGCTCGCCGGGCTCGTGCTCGTCGACCAGGCCGACGAGCACGCCGACCTGTACTTCTCGCCGGCCATGCGGTGGGAGGGGGCCCTCACCGCGGCCCTGGTGGTGCCGATGGCGCGCCTGGGGCTGTGGGGCCCGGCCCTGCGGTGGGTGCTGCGCGGGCTGCCGCCGGCGACGCTGGCCGACACGCTCGCCGCGTCGGCGACCGTGGCCGCGGCGCGGGCGACCGTCGCCGAGGACCGTCACGTGGTGGCCGACCTGCGCCGGTTCCGCACCGACCCGCCGGCCCTCGGCGACCTGCCCGTCCGGGTGGTGTCGGGCCAGGCGTCGACCCGCTGGGACGCCCGCACCCGGGCCGCGCTCGTGGCCGCCCACCGGGCGACCGCGGCCAAGCTGCCCGGCGGCCGCCTCGTGCCGGCGTGGCGCTCGGGCCACCAGGTGCCGGTCACCGAGCCCGACGTCGTCGCCCGCGAGGTACGGGCCTGCCTGGCCCTGGCCGGTGGGCGCGGGTCGACCGCACCGGCCACGGCCGGGTCGGTGCCCCAGGCAGCGGGGTGACCCCGCCGCGCACCGCGTGGGACGGGTCCCCGCGACAGCCGGGGCCCCGCCACCGGCCCGGTCCTCGGCCGGGCGGCTCAGCGCTCGACCTCCTTCTCCACCCGGGCCGTGCCGAGCACCGCCACGACCTCGGCGGGCAGGGCGTCGACCGTCTCGCGCAGCGTCACCTGGTAGCGGACGACCTGGTCGCCGCCGGGCAGGGTGCTGCGCGACGCCACGAGCTCGGCGGTGGCCCGGTCGAGCACGAGGGTGACGGGGCCGTGGTCCGGCGCGCCGACGAGGGAGAGCTCCACGACGGGCCGCCCGTCGGCGACCGTCTCGGCCGCGACCACCCGGGTGGAGGAGGCGGTCGGGTTCGCGGCGAGGCGGGCGAGCACCCGGATCCCGGCCGCCTTGAGGTCGGGGGTGGCGTAGTCGGCGAGGAAGAACTCCTCGACGCCGTGGTAGACCCGTGCGACCTCGTCGCCACCCTTGGCCAGGCGCCGCAGGGCAGCCTCCATGGCGACCGGGTCCGCCGGCAGCGGGTCCTGCTGCATCCTGCTGTCCCACAGGTTCCAGACGGTGCGCCCGTCGGCGGTCCGCGTCGTGCTCCACGCCCACCCGTCGGCCGCCGTGTAGATGTCGCGGACGATGGCCCCGGTCTGGCCCGTGCTGGTCTCCGTCGAGCGGACGTGGCGCAGCCGGGTGCCGGTGAGCGCGGGCTGCGCGGCGGCGGTCTGGGCGAGCGACTCCAGCACCGACGGCGGCGAGGACGCGGCCGGGGTCGAGGGTGCGACCGGCGACGGAGCCGTGACGGGGTCGCTCACCGGGGCCGGCGTGCCGGCGGGGACGCCGGCGACCGTGCCGAGGCGGACGTACCGGGCGCCGACGGCCCCGGTGACCGCGACGGCGGCGGCTGCGGCGGCGAGCCCCAGCCACCGGCGCCGGGTGTGGCGGGGGACGAGCTCCTCGACGGTGCCGGGCGCGGCGCCGGCGAGCACGTCGTCGAGGATCTGGGCGCGTACGGCCGCCGACAGCTCGGCGTCGACGTCGGCATCGGTCGGACGGCTGGCGGCGAGGACCCGGTCGACCAGGTCTGGACTCATGACTGGCTCCTTCCGGTGAGGGACCGGGCTCCGGTCCGCGACGAGGTGAGCTGCGACCCGAAACGCTTCCGGGCCCGGTTGACGCGAGCGGTGAACGCGGCGGTCGAGCAGCCGGCGACGCGGGCCGCGTCGGCGTGAGACAGGCCGTCCCAGCCGACGAGCAGCAACGCCTCACGGTCGTCGGGGCTGAGCGCGTCCAGCGCCTCCCGCAGGGTGACCCGGTCGACGGCCAGGTCGTCGACACCGGCCACCACCACGTCGCGGTGCAGCGCGAACAGCTCGCCGGCGAGCCGTCGTCGGCGGCCCGCCGCGCGATGGTGGTCGACCAGCGCCGTACGGGCGGCGACGAGCAGCCACGGCAACAGCTCGCCGCGGAGCCCGTCCCAGTGGCGCCACGCCTTCAGGTAGACCTCCGACAGGACGGTCTCGGCGGTGTCGGCATCGGTGTGACGGCGAAGGTAGGCGTACACCTTCCGGGACGTCTGCTCGTAGGCCTCCCGGAACTCGGCCTCGGCTGATGGGGTGCTCACATGCGGGATACGTCCGTCGGGGGCCGGTGGTGACACCCCGGGTCGGTGCTATCTCTCCCCGAACGCCACCGTGGCCAGCACGGCGTTGAGGAAGCCGGGGGAGTCGTCGGTCGACAGGGCGCCCGCCAGCCGTACGGCCTCGGCGATCACGACCTCGCGCCGGGTGGTGGTGTGCTCCAGCTCCCAGGCGGCGATGCGGGCGATCGTCCGGTCGACCCGCGGCATGCGGGCGATCGTCCAGCCGTCGGCGAGAGCGTCGGCGACGAGCTCGTCGAGGTCGTCGAGGTAGGCGACGACCCCCTCGACGATCTCCTCGGTCAGCGCCGCGACCGGCGGCTCGGCGTCGGCCTTGCGCTCGGCGAGGGTGACCAGCGGGTCACGGCCGCGCAGGTCGGACTCGAACAGGATGTCGACCGCGCGCTTGCGCGCCTTCTGACGGGCGGTGAGGCGCGCCGTACGAGGCGGCCGGGGGGTGTCGGTCACCTCAGACGCGGCCGAGGTACTCGCCCGTACGGGTGTCGACCTTCACCCGCTCGCCGGTGGTGACGAACAGCGGCACCTGGATCTGGAGCCCCGTCTCGACGGTGGCCGGCTTGGTGCCGCCGGTGGAGCGGTCGCCCTGCAGGCCCGGCTCGGTGTAGGTCACCTCGAGCTCCACCGAGGTGGGCAGGTCGATGTAGAGCGGGTTGCCCTCGTGCATCGCGACGGTGGCGATGCCGTTCTCGAGCAGGTAGTTCTTGGCGTCGCCCACCGTGTCGTCGCTGAGGGTGAGCTGGTCGTAGTCGGTGGTGTCCATGAACACGTAGCCGTCGCCGTCGTGGTAGAGGTACTGCATCTCGCGCCGGTCCACGGTGGCGGTGTCGACCTTCGTGTCGGCGGGCAGCGTACGGTCGACGACCTTGCCGGTCAGCACGTGCTTGAGCTTGGTGCGCACCACCGTGTTGCCCTTGCCCGGCTTGTGGTGCTGGAACCAGATGACGGTCCACAGCTGGCCGTCGAGGTCGAGCACCATGCCGTTCTTCAGGTCGTTGGTCGAGGTGGCCACGGGTGGGTCCTTTCGTCGCGCGGACGGCGCGGCCGCCGAGCGGGTCGTACGTGCTGGTGGGACGGCCGCCACTTCGGCGGCGACGGCCCATCCTACCCTGCGCCGCCGCCTCGCCCGACCGGCCGCGGTCGCGTGGGCGCGGCCGACGCCGCTGAGACGGGGTGGCGCGGCGTGTCGCGGCGGGTCCGTACGGGGCCGGCCCTACGGTGGACCGCGAGACGATTAGTCGACAAATGACCTCGGGAGGACCCGTGGCGCAGCCACTCATCGACACCGACCTCGACACGGTCGCCGGCGCCCCCGCGCCCGGCGAGACGGGCCCCACCGGCCGGCCGTGGCCCGACCTGCCGCCGGCCCGGCCGCCGCAGCCGCGCGACGGGGGCGCCCTCGTGATCGCGATGTGCAACCAGAAGGGCGGCGTCGGCAAGACGACCACCACCATCAACCTCGGCGCCGCCCTGGCCGAGACGGGGCGCCGGGTGCTGCTGGTCGACTTCGACCCGCAGGGGTCGGCGTCGGTGGGCCTGGGCGTGAACCCGCACACCCTCGACGTCAGCGTCTACAACCTGCTGCTCGACCGGCGCCTCGACCCGTCCGAGGTGATCATCGGCACCGAGGTCGACGACCTCGACATCCTGCCCGCCAACATCGACCTGTCCGCGGCGGAGCTGCAGCTGGTCAGCGAGGTGGCCCGCGAGCAGACCCTCGCCCGGGTGCTCGACCAGGTGAAGGGCGACTACGACAGCATCCTCATCGACTGCGCCCCGTCGCTGGGCCTGCTCACCGTCAACGCGTTGACGGCGGCCGACAAGGTCATCACGCCGCTGGAGTGCGAGTTCTTCGCCCTGCGCGGCATCGCGCTGCTCACCGACACCATCGCCAAGGTCACCGACCGGCTCAACTCCCGCCTGGAGATGCTGGGGATCCTCGGTACCATGTACGACGCCCGTACGCTGCACTCCCGCGAGGTGCTGGAACGGGTGGTGAGCGCGTTCGGCGACACGGTCTTCCACACCGTCATCCGGCGCACCATCAAGTTCCCCGAGACCACGGTGGCGGGGGAGCCGATCACCACGTACGCGTCGTCGTCGCCGGGCGCCGCCCAGTACCGGCTGCTCGCGAGGGAGGTGCTGGCCCGATGCCCCGGCGCGTAGCCCTGCCCGGCGCGTCCGAGCTGTTCCGCGCCACCGACCCCGAGGTCACGACGCTCAAGGCGGTGCCGACCCCGCCGCCCGACCGGGCACGGGAGCGCGCGGGCACCGCGTCGGGACGGGTGCGCCACGAGGAGAAGATCACCGTGTACGTGTCGTCCGACGAGCTGCTCGCCCTCGAGCACGCCCGGCTGCGGCTGCGGGCGGCGGGCGTGGCGGTCGACCGGGGCCGGTTCGTGCGGGCGGCCATCGCGGCGGCGCTGGCCGACCTCGACCAGCACGGCGCCGAGGCGGGTGTCGTGGCCAGGCTCGGGGCGTGACCGCGACGGTCGCCGAGCCGGCCGAGGGCGCGTTCTCGGTCCGCCTCACCAACTTCGAGGGCCCTTTCGACCTGCTGCTGCAGCTCATCGCCAAGCACCGGCTCGACGTCACCGAGGTGGCCCTCAGCGTGGTGACCGACGAGTTCATCGCCCACATCAAGGCGCAGGGTCCCGACTGGGACCTCGACCAGGCGAGCCAGTTCCTCGTGGTGGCGGCCACGCTGCTCGATCTCAAGGCGGCCCGGCTGCTGCCGCAGGGCGAGGTCGAGGACGACGAGGACCTCGCCCTGCTCGAGGCCCGCGACCTGCTGTTCGCCCGCCTGCTGCAGTACCGGGCGTTCAAGCAGGTGGCCGCCTGGATCGAGGCCACCCTCACCGACCAGTCGCTGCGCTTCGCCCGCCCGGGCGGGCTGGAGGAGCGCTACGCCCGCCTGCTGCCCGAGGTGCAGCTGGGGGTGACCCCCGAGGGGCTGGCCGCGATCGCCGCCAAGGCGATGGAGCCGAGGGCGGTCGTCGAGGTCTCGCTGACCCACCTGCACCAGGCGGCGGTGTCGGTGGCCGACCAGGCGCAGCTCGTCGCCGACCGGGTGCGGCGGCAGCAGACGGCCACCTTCCGCGCGCTGGTCGCCGACGCCCCCGACACCCTCCACGTGGTGGCTCGGTTCCTGGCGCTGCTGGAGCTGTTCCGGGGCGCGTACGTGGCCTTCGACCAGGTCACCCCGCTGGGCGAGCTGGTGGTGCGGTGGACCGGCGACGACACCGCCGAGGTCGAGGTCACCGACGAGTTCGACGGCACCCTCCCGTTCGGCGACGACGCATGACCGGTCGGGTACGGCGGTGACAGATGCGGCTGGGACGGGTGCGACCCTGGTGGCGTACGTGACGGGTGCGACGCCGGTGACGGGTGCGACGGATGGTACGGGTGTGACAACCGGCGACAGGTTCGAGCCGCCGGCGGCTCGACCGTGCGACGCACGGTACGGATGGGACACCAGAGGCGGCAGGGACGAAGGAGACGGACGTGACCGATGATGCTGGTGCGACGGGCGAGGTGCAGGTGACGGGTGTCGCCGACCAGGCGGCCGGGTCGGCGGCGACAGGTGCGGCCGGTGGGGTCACCGACGTCGCCGGGGCGCTCGAGGCGCTGCTGCTCATGGCCACCGAGCCTGTGCCGGCCGTCGACCTCGCGCAGGCCGTCGCCGTGCCGGTGGCGGCGGTGGAACGGGCGCTGGCCGACCTGGCCCGGTGGTACGACGACACCGGCCGCGGGTTCGAGCTGCGGCAGGTCGGGGCGGGCTGGCGCTACTACACCCGGCCCGAGCACGCCCCCGTCGTCACCCGCTACGTGCTCGAGGGCCAGCACGGCCGGCTCACCCAGGCCGCCCTCGAGACCCTCGCCGTGGTCGCCTACCTGCAGCCCGTGACCCGGTCGCGGATCTCGGCCGTCCGCGGCGTCAACGTCGACGGCGTCGTACGCACCCTGCTGGCCCGCGACCTCATCGTCGAGACCGGCCGCGACGAGGCCTCCGGGGCCGCGTTGTTCGCCACCACCCCCTACTTCCTCGAGCGCATGGGCATGGCGTCGCTCGACGAGCTGCCGCCCCTGGCCCCTCACCTGCCCGACGCCACCGCCCTTGAGGCCGAGCTGGCCGAGGCCGCCCGCACCGCGACCCGCACCGACGAGCCGTCCGACGCCACCGGTACCACGGCCGACGGCCCCGTCGAGACGGACGACGACAGCGACGACGGGGAGAAGGGCGACGACACCGCGACGACCGCCCCGGCAGGCGAGGACGAGGGGTAGCCGGCGCCGGCGGCTCACGGCCCACCCGCCGACCGCCTGTGGACGGCGCCCACCCAGGAGCCCGGGACGTGTGACGATGGGGGTCGTGAGAAGGAGGTCTGCGATGAGGTCGGTGACGGTGGCGCTGTCGCTCGTGCTCGTGGTCGCGCTCGGCGGCTGCGGCGGGCTCGGCGGGACGCCGGAACCGGCCCCCACGCCGAGCGCGTCGTCGTCGGTCTCTGACGACCTGGCCGGGATGCAGGCCGGGTTCAAGGCGCTGAAGATCGCCGTCGGCGACGCCCAGGTCATCGGGGTCACCTACCGCCGCGACCGCAGCGTCGCCTACCTCGCCGACCGCAGCAAGGGGGCGGTCATCTACGAGAACGACATGATCACCCGCTCGCCCGAGACGCAGCTGCCGACCCTGGGCACCTCCAGCCGGTCGCTGGGGGTCCCGCTCACCCCCGACGACGTGATGAAGCAGCTCACCCGCAAGGGGGCGTGCACGAGGGCGACCGAGATCAGCTCGTGGGCGTACGCGGCCGGCAACCGGCTGCTGACCCACGCCACCTGCGTCGACGGGCCCGAGCCCACGGTGGTGCAGGTCGACGAGGTGGGCGCCCCCTTCGGCACGGTCGACCTGACCACCGAGGAGGGCATCCGGACCGTGTGGACCGAGATGACGACCACCCTCGAGCCGGGCGAGGTGGCCAACCCGTACCCGGTGGCGAGCGCCGAGATCGTGGTCACCGGGGCCGACGGGCGCCAGCCCGGCATGTACGCGGTCATCGGTCCGTACGCGATCACCCGGCTGGCCACGGCCGGCAAGGGCCCGGTCGTCACGGAGCAGCCGGTCGCGCAGCGCGACGCCACCGGCCTGGTGGGCTGGTCGATGCTCGGCCACCGGTACTTCGCCCGGGCCTACCAGGAGGGCAAGGCCGCCTGCGGCTCGGTCGACACGGTGAGCCTGCGCTACGGCGACGACGGCCGGCGCACGTTCGTCGCCACGGCGGGCGGCTGCAGCGCGTCGGTGGCGGGGCTCTAGCCCGCAACGGTGGCAGGATGACCCCGTCCACCACCACGAGGAGCACGATGACCGACGAGCAGGGCATCCGCCTGCAGAAGGTGCTGGCGGCGGCCGGCATCGCGTCCCGCCGAGCCTCCGAGCTGCTCATCGACGAGGGCCGGGTGGAGGTCAACGGCCGGGTCGTCACCGAGCAGGGCCGCCGCGTCGACCCCGAGCGCGACACGATCCGGGTCGACGGGGCCCGCATCCCGCCGCCGCGTCGCCACGTCTACCTGGTGCTGAACAAGCCGCGCGGCGTGGTGTCCACGATGGACGACCCCGAGGGGCGGCCCACCCTGGCCGACCTGCTCAAGCGTCCCGAGCGGCTGTTCCACGTGGGTCGCCTCGACACCGACACCGAGGGCCTCATCGTGCTCACCAACCACGGCGACTTCGCCCACCGGCTGGCGCATCCGTCGTACGAGGTCGCGAAGACCTACCTCGCCGAGGTGGAGGGGGTCGTCGACCAGAAGACGGTCACCCTGCTGCGCAAGGGGGTCACCCTCGACGACGGGCCGGTACGTCCCGACGCGGTGCGGCTGGTGTCGACCGCGGCCGCCCGCAGCCTGGTGGAGGTGCGGCTCCACGAGGGCCGCAACCGCATCGTCCGACGCCTGTTCGACGCGGTCGGCCACCCGGTGCGGCGGCTGTCGCGCACGGCGATCGGACCGATCCGCCTCGGCTCCCTCACGGTGGGGGAGCATCGCGAGCTGACCCGAGAGGAGCTCGGGGCGCTGCTCGACGCGGTCGGGATGTGACCCGTGGGGCGATGAGGGCCGTCGGCATCGAGACCGAGTACGCGGTCACGGCCACGATCGCGACGCCGGCCAGGGAGCGGCGGCTCGGACCCGACGAGGTGGGCCGGCGCCTGTTCCGCCCGGTCGCCGAGGAGCACGGCGCCACGAGCGTGTTCTGCCGCAACGGCGGCCGGCTGTACCTCGACGTCGGGTCGCACCCCGAGTACGCGACCGCCGAGTGCGCCTCGTACGCCGACCTGCTGGCCCAGGACCGGGCGGGCGACCTCATGGTGACGACCCTCGCCGAGCGCGCCGCCGAGGCGGCTGCCGCCGACGGGGAGCGGGTGCGGTTCCGGGTGTTCAAGAACAACGTCGACCACTACGGCACCTCGTACGGGTCGC
>JBHAES010000072.1:0-2943 GCA_041855725.1 Actinomycetota bacterium | reverse complement strand
CGGGCTGCCCGCCCGCGGCCCGCGGCCGCGGCTCGACGACGAGGTGCGGGTCCGGTTCGCCGACCCCGTCACCGAGGCCCACCCGGCGGGCGCGGCCCGCTCCGCCAAGGCCGCGGTGGCCGCCCTGCTCGCCGAGGACGATGCCACCTGGTGGGCGGTCCTGCGCGGCGAGGCGGCGTCGCCGCTGGCCGAGCCGATGGCGCCGTGGCGCCGGACGTGGACCCGTACGGCCCCCTCGGCCACGGGTGTGGCGGGGCGGCGGCGCAAGCCGATCTGGGGCTGAGGCCGCGGCGACCGGCCGTCGGCGCGTGCGGAGCCACCGCCGGCGCGGGAGTGGGAACCACCGGGTAGGCTGTCGGCGACGTGGAGGCGACGGCGCCACCCAGGGTCAGGAGGTCCGAGTGAGCAACGCGCTCGAGCAGCTTCGCGACCGCGTTCCCGCGTTGGCGTGGGAACCGCTCACGTGGTCCAAGCTCCCGTCGCTCGCCCACCTGGTGCGAGCCATCGAGCACGTCGACGACAGCATCGAGCGCCACGACCTGGCCTACTTCGAGAACCTGTGGCACGGGTCGGGTGGGCTGCCGGCGGCGGTGCTCGGCCACGACCGGCACGGCAACGTGGTGGCGTGGGCGTGGGTGGTGACCCGCCCCGACGACGTCAGCCCCCGTACGGTGACGATGCTCGGCGGCGTGCACCCGGCGTGGCGCGACCAGTCGGTCGGCACCGGGCTGGTGCGCTGGCAGCTCGACGCGGCCCGGGCGTGGGACGCGGCCACCCGGCGCCCCTACTACGGCCCGCTGAAGATGACGGTCACCATCGAGGCCAAGCTCGACGCGGCCCGCAAGATGTTCGTCAAGCAGGGCTTCGAGCCGGAGCGGTGGTTCCTCGACATGTTCCGCCCGCTCGACCCCAACGAGCCGCTCGTCGTGCCGCCGCTGCCCGCCGGGGTCACGCTGCTGCCCTACCTCGAGGTGGACGGCGACGCCGTCCGGGTGGCCCACAACGAGGTGTGGAAGGGGTTCACCGGCCGCGAGACGGGCCCCGCCGAGTGGGACTCCTCGATCAAGCGGGGGGCCGGGTGCCGGGCCCTGTCATGGGTGGCCGCCGTGGGCCGGCGCATCGTGGGCTACGCCATCAACTCGTCGGCCCCGCTCGGGGACGGGCAGACCGCGGGCTGGACCGAGCGCCTCGGCGTGATCCCCGCCTGGCGGCGCCAGGGCATCGCCACCGTGCTGCTGCAGCAGTCAGCCCGCACCTTCCTGCAGCAGGGCTACGCCGGGGCCGGGATCGGGTTCGACACCATCGACCCCGAGCGGGGCGACCTCTACACCAGGCTCGGCTACGAGACGGTCGACGCCATGGTGGCGCACACCCGCACCGAGGCCCCCGAGGGTGCGGTGCCGGCCCCGCCCGACGCCCGGCCCGACGTGATGGGCCCGGTCCCGGCCGAGGCGGTCCTGGCCCGGGTCCTCGCCGACGGCGCCGACACCTGAGCCGGGCGAGGCCGGCGGGGCGAGGTTCGCGCTGCGTCGCCCCGCCCCCGTAGAGTGGGGTCGTTTCACGGACGAGGGAAGGAGCCCGGTGAGCGGACACTCCAAGTGGGCGACGACGAAGCACAAGAAGGCCGTCATCGACGCCAAGCGAGGCAAGCTCTTCGCCAAGCTCATCAAGAACATCGAGGTCGCGGCCCGTACCGGCGGCGGTGACCCCGGCGGGAACCCCACCCTCTACGACGCCATCCAGAAGGCCCGCAAGAACTCGGTGCCCATGGACAACATCGACCGGGCCGTCAAGCGGGGCTCGGGCGCCGAGGCCGGCGGGGCCGCGTACGACACGATCATGTACGAGGCCTACGGCCCGGCGGGGGTCGCCATCCTCATCGAGTGCCTGACCGACAACCGCAACCGGTCGGCCTCCGACGTGCGGGTGGCCGTCACCCGCAACGGCGGCACCGTCGCCGACCCCGGCTCGGTGCAGCGGCTGTTCGCCCGCAAGGGCGTGGTGCAGGTGCTCAAGGCGCAGGGCGACGCCGTGCTCGACGAGGACGCGCTGCTCGAGGCCACCCTCGACGCCGAGCCCGAGGACGTGGTCGACGACGGGGAGGGGTTCCGCATCCTCTCCGACCCGTCGAGCGTGGTCGCCATCCGGACCGCGGTGCAGGCGGCCGGCTACGACTACGAGTCGGCCGAGGTCGAGTTCGTGCCGTCGTTCGAGCAGGAGGTCGTCGACGTCGAGCAGGCCCGCCGGCTGTTCCGGCTCCTCGACGCGCTGGAGGACCTCGACGACGTGCAGAACGTCTACTCCAACGACGACGTGCCCGACGCCGTCTCGGAGCAGCTCGACGACGAGTGACGCCCGGGTGGCGTACGGCGCGCCTCCCGGCGCGCGGGAGCGGTGACCGCTAGGGTCTCGAACAGGTGTTCGCAAAGGTGTCCTGTCGCTAAGGAGTGGACGTGCTGGTGCTCGGGATCGACCCCGGCCTCACCCGGTGCGGGGTCGGCGTGGTCGACGGGACCCCGGGGCGGGCGCGCCTGGTGGGCGCCGGGGTCGTGCGCACCAGCGCCGAGCTCGACACCGCCCGTCGGCTGCTGCAGGTCGAGGCCGGCATCGACGAGTGGGTCACCGCCCACCGGCCCGACGCGGTGGCCGTGGAGCGGGTGTTCGCCCAGCACAACGTCGCCACGGTCATGGGCACCGCCCAGGCCGCCGGGGTCGCCATGCTCGTCGCGGCGCGCCACGGTATCCCGGTGGCGCTGCACACCCCGTCCGAGGTGAAGGCCGCCGTCACGGGTTCGGGCCGGGCCGGCAAGGGCCAGGTCGGCGCCATGGTCGCCCGGATCCTGCGGCTCGACGCCGCCCCCGAGCCGGCCGACGCCGCCGACGCGGTGGCGCTGGCGATCTGCCACGTGTGGCGCGGGGGCGCCGCCGACCGCCTCAGCGCGG
>JBHAES010000071.1:0-5860 GCA_041855725.1 Actinomycetota bacterium | reverse complement strand
TCGCGGTAGACCAGCCGCTCCCCCGTCGGCGGCGACATCACGAACGGCGGGTTGGTGGTGACGAGGTCGAACTCCTCGCCGGCGACCGGCTCGAACAGCGACCCGGCGCGCAGGTCGGCCGTCACCCCCGACAGCGCCAGCGTGAGGTCGGCGAGGCGCAGGGCGCGCGGGTTGAGGTCGGTGGCGGTCACCCGGCGGGCGTGCCCGGCCAGGTGCAGCGCCTGCACCCCGCACCCGGTGCCGAGGTCGAGCGCGCTGCCCACCTCGTCGCGCGGGGTGAGGCGGGCCAGCGTGGTGGACGCCGACGAGACGCCGAGCACGACGTCGGCGCCCGGCCGTCCGGGCCGGGTGTCGAGCGTGGCGGCGTGGTCCGACACCACCCAGGCCGACAGGTGGTCGTCGTCGCCGTACGGGCGGATGTCGATCGTGGCCCGTACCCCGTCGGGCCCCGCGGCGAGGATCCCCGCCCGGGCGAGGGCGTCGTACGGGAGCGCGGCCCGCGCCGCCGACGCCGCCACCGGCTGCTGCAGCACGAAGAGGCGCACGAGGGTGGCCAGCGGGTCGCCGCGCCCCGCGAGGGCGCGGTCGGCGGCGACGGTGTGGTTGCGGGCGAGCCCCGCCTGCCCGGCGGGCCCCAGGGCCTCGGCGACCTCGTCGACGGTGTAGGAGGCGGTCACGAACGCGTCGCGGAGCGCGTCCACGTCACCGGCAGGCAGCAAGGGGTCCATGGGCCACAGCCTGTCACGCCCGCGGGGGTCGTACGGACGCGCCGTCAGTCGGCGGCGGGCTCGACGCGCCAGACGAGGCCGTCGAGACCGGGCACCTGGTGGTCGCCGGGGACCACGACGGCGAGCGGGTCGAGGGCGGCGAGCGAGTCGGCCGACAGCGACACCTCGACGCCGTCGTCGTCCACCGTCCACCCCGACCGCTCGCCGGGCACGAACAGCACCCCGTGGTCGCCGCCGAGCAGGACGAGCGGCTTGCCGTAGGGCAGCCGCAGCGGCAGGGCGGCGGCCAGCGAGCGGGCGACGACCTGCGACATGCGGAGCACCCGCTCGTCGCCCTCGCCGTCGAGGCCGATGCCCGGCGCGTACAGCACCGCCTGGCTCGACCCGTCGCTGCGGCGGCCCTCGTCGACGGCGTCGCGGGCGGCGGGGTCGTCGAGGATCGACGCCCGGGCGAGGTCGGTGACCCACCGGGGGTGACGCGCCTCGATCAGCAGGGCGACCTGGGCGGCGTCCCACGACACGATCGCCTCCAGCTCGTCGCGGGTGATGCCCACCACCTGCACGAACCGTACGGTGCCGCGCGGGGTGTCGATGCTGCCCAGGTCGGGGTCGGCGACGAACAGCAGCGCCTCGAGCGCGGTCTCCGCCTCGAGCGCGATCGGGCCGTTGGCGTCCATGTGGTGGCCGGCGGCGAACCCGTTGCCGGTGCCGAACACGTAGCGGGCGAGGTTCTGCAGCAGGTTGATCGGCCACACCGGGGGCTTGGCGCCCGGGTCGGCGGCGTGCGGGTCGGCGAGGCGGAACGTCAGCTCGAACCCGTAGCCCGACAGGGGCGCCTCGTCGCCCTCGCCCGCCTCGGGCGGCTCGGTGTCGTAGAGGTCGCTGAACCCGTACGTGACGTAGTGCCAGTGGGCCACCGGGCGGGCGGCGCGGTAGATGTCGACGCCGTCGATCGGGTCGGGGCCGCCGAGGGCGTACCTGATGATCGTGCCCATGTGGAGCGGGTCGACCTGGTCGGGGTAGACCGCTCGGCAGGCCGCCATGATGGCATCCCAGCCTGGCGCCTCGGCGTCAAGGTGCTGCGGCGGCACGTCCTTGCCGAGGAGGCGGTCGATGAAGCCCATAGGGAACCTCCGGCGGTGGGGTAGGACCCATCCTGCCTGCCGCGGAGTCTGTACGCCACCTGAGATCTCTCAGGTGTCCCCCGGAGGGGACGTGCCGAAGGGCCGGGTGCTGGCCCGGGCGTGCACGACAGGGGGCAGCACGAGGTGCTCGTGGTCGTGGTCGGCGCGGGCCTCGGTCTCGGCGCGCAGCAGCCGGGCCGCCGCCCGGCCCATGCCCCGGGTGTCCTGCCCCACCGACGACAGCGGCACGGCCGCGCCGGCGGCGAAGGGGATGTCGTCGTAGCCGAGCACCGCGAGCTCGCCGGGGACCGCGACCCCGGCCTCGGTGGCCGCCTGCAGCAGGCCGAGGGCGAGCAGGTCGTTGGTGCAGAACACCGCCCGGGGCCGCGGGTCGGCGGCCAGCAGGCGTCGACCGGCGGCCACCCCGTCGGCGAGCCCGTCGCCCGGGCAGTCCAGCGACCAGACGACCTCGTGGCCGGCGGCACCCAACGCCTCGCGGAAGCTGCTCGTACGACGGCGGTGGACCTCGGAGGCGGCCGGGCCCGCCACGTACGCCAGCCCCGGCACGCCCAGGCCGAGGAGGTGCTCGGCAGCCAGCCGTCCCCCGGCGGCGTCGTCACCCGACACGGTGCAGGCCGCGAAGCCGTCCTGCGGGTGGGCGACCAGCACGACCGGGATCCCGGCGGCGGCGAGGCCGGCGACCGCCGAGCGCAGCCCGTCACCGTACGCGGACGCGGTGACGATCACCCCCCGCACCCGCAGCTCGGCGAGGCGTCGCAGCGCCATGAGCTCGCGGTCGGCGTCGGCGTGGCTGGTGGCGGTGACGACGAGCACGTCCTCGTCGGCCAGGCCGTCCTCGACGCCGCCGACCAGCTCGCCGTAGAACGGGTTGACCGCCTCGACGGCGAGCACCCCCACCACCATGGTCCGACCCGCCCGCAGCGCCCGGGCGGCCTCGTTGCGCACGTACCCGGTCTCGCGCAGCGCCTGCTCGACCCGGCGGCGGATCTCGGGGCCCACCGAGGGACGCCCGTTGAGCACGTTCGAGACCGTCATGGGCGACACCTGGGCCAGGGCGGCGACCTCCCTCACGCTCGCCATCGTCCTCCTCGGCCCGTTCTCGCAGTCGCTGCCCGACCCCGCGGTCAGCATGCCACACCCCTTGACAGGTCCGACCACTCGTGTAACGGTACATGGTGTCGATGTACCGTTACACGAGGACGTGAGCAGGATGCCGACCGTACGCGAACGGACGATGGGATGCTGGCTCGGCAAGGCCGTCGGCGGCACGCTGGGCCAGACCTTCGAGGGCCTGGAGGGCCCGCTGGACGCCGACTTCTACCTGCCGGTACCCACGACGATGGTGCCCAACGACGACCTCGACCTGCAGGTCGTGCACGCCTGCAGCATCCGCGACCTGGCCGAGGCCCGGGTCGACCGGCACGTGCTGGCCGACGGGTGGCTGCGCCACGTCCGGTTCCCGTGGAACGAGTACGGGGTCGGGCTCAGGAACCTGCGCGAGGGCATCCGCCCGCCCCACACCGGCCGGTTCGACAACTGGTTCACCTGCGGCGAGGGGGCGGCGATCCGGGCCGAGCTGTGGGCCTGCCTGGCGCCCGGCGACCCCGACCTGGCACAGGCGTACGCGTACGAGGACGCGTGCTTCGACCATGACGGCGACGGCCTGCTCGCCGCCCAGTTCGTGGCACGCCTGGAGGCGGCCGCCTTCGTCGAGAGCGACCCTGGGACCCTGCTGGGCACCGCCCTGGCGAACCTGCCCGACGCCGGCGGGGGCATCGCCGCGGTCGTCCGCGACACGGTGGCCTGGGTCGACGAGGGGCTCGACTGGCAGGACGTCCGGGCGCGGCTCGTGGCCCGCTACGCCAACGACGACTTCACCGACGTCCGCGTCAACACCGGGTTCGTCGTCACCGGCTGGCTGCTCGGACGCGACTTCGGCGAGCGGATCCTGATCTGCAACAACTGCGGCTCCGACTGCGACTCGTCGACCGCCACCCTCGGCGCGCTGCTGGGGATCCTGGACCCCGACGGCATCGGGGAGCGGTGGCTGCGCCCCATCGGGCGCGACCTGGTGCTGAGCCCCGGCATCGTCGACCTCGACGCCCCCGCCACCCTCGACGAGCTGACCGACCTCGTGGCGTCGCTGCGGGGCCAGCTGGCCGCCCGGCCGCACCAGCCGCCGCCCGAGGAGCCCTTCGACGCCAACCGGTGGGCGATCCCCGTACGCCGCGGCTGCACCACCACCGAGCACGGCCGCTGGGACGTCCGCGACCAGACCGAGCTCCCCCCGCCCGGGGCGCCCGAGCTGGAGGCCGAGCTGGTCGAGACCACCGTCGAGGGCACGTGGCTGCGGCTGCCGCGCGACGACTTCGGCGACCGCATCCTCGTGCTGGAGTACACCCTCGACGGGCGGGGCACCACGGCGGTCCGGCTCATGCTCACCTGCACCGAGCACCTGCGGGCGTGGCTCGACGGCTCCTTCCTGCACGCCGCCCAGGGCACCACCTACCAGTTCCCCGCCCCCCACATGCCGCCGGTGGGCCAGTTCGTCGACCTCGAGCTGGCGCCTGGCCCGCACCGGCTCCGCCTCGCGGTCAAGCGCCCGCCCGCCGGGCGCGACCACGCCGAGCTCGTGGTGGCCCTGGTCGACGCGGCCGACCACCAGTGGATCCCCAACGCCTTGCGGCCCACGCCGCCCGTACCCATGGAGGACGCATGACCCTCTCGCTCCGTCGCCGCGTCGTGGCGGCGGTCACCGCCACCTGGCTGGCACTGTCCGGCTGCACGTCCACCACCGCCGCTGTCGAGACCGCGACCGGCACCGCGTCGGGCAGCGTCACCGTGTGGGGCTGGAACCCCGACGCCGAGACGGCCCCCGAGTGGGTCGCGGCGTTCGAGGCCGACAACCCGGGGATCACCGTCGACTACCGGTTCATCCAGTACAGCGACTACGTCACCCTGCTGCGCCTCGGCCTCACCTCCGACGCCGGGCCTGACGTGTTCGGGCTCCAGGTGGGTGCCATGACCACCCAGTTCGCCCCGCTGGCCACCGACCTGGCCCCGGCGCTGGACTCGTCGCTGCCCGCCTGGCGGGAGCAGCTGCTCGCCGTCGACCAGCTCGCCGTCGACGGCAGGCAGGTGGGCGTGCCCTGGATGGTGACGGGAGCCGGCACGATCGAGGTCAACAAGACCCTCCTCGACTCGGTCGGGGCGAGCGTGCCGACCAACCTCGACCAGTGGCGCGACGCCTGCGCCCGGCTGGCCGGCGCCGGAAAGAAGTGCCTCGTGCAGGGGGCGAAGGACGGCTGGCAGAACATCGACGTGTTCCAGGCCCTGGCCAACCAGTCGTCGAAGGGCTACTTCTACGAGGCGGTCGCCGGCCGCAAGCCGTTCGACAGCCCCGAGCTGGTCCGGGCCTTCGAGGCCTGGAAGACGCTCGTCGACGCCGGGGTGATCCAGGAGGGCGCGTTCGCGCAGACGGCCTACCCCGACGCCGCCGACGCGTTCCGTCGCGGCGAGGCCGGCATGGTCGCGTTCGGCACGTGGCAGAACAGCGACATGACACGGGCCCGGCTCGCCCAGTACAGCCGGACGTACGGCACCGACCTGTCGGCCACCGAGTTCCAGATCGTCCCGTTCCCCAGCGTGGTCGACCCGTCGGGCACCGCGTCGCTGGTGCTGGCCGGCGGCCCCGACGTGGGGTGGGCGGTCAGCGCCCGGGCCAAGAACCCGGCCGCGGCGCTCGTCCTCGTCCGGTGGCTGGCGGCGTCCGAGACCAGCCAGCGAAAGATCGCCGCGACCATGCAGCAGCCGGCGCTCACCACGGTCCCGGTCGACACCTCCGACGTGCTCACCGGGGCCCAGCGCCAGCTGGTCGAGGCGCAGGCGCCGGCGCTGGTCAGCATGGCGGGTCCCCGGCAGATCGCCGACGCCGACGTGCAGACCGCCCTCGCCGACGCGCTCGCCGCGGTCGGCACCGGCACCACG
>JBHAES010000070.1:0-3080 GCA_041855725.1 Actinomycetota bacterium | reverse complement strand
GCGCTGGCTGCTGCTGGGGGACGACGAGGTGCTCGACGCGGTGCCGGTCGAGCCCCACGACCAGCCGGTGACGACGCTCGTCACCGCGTCGCGGTTCATCGTGTGCCGGCCCGCCGGGCGCTGGCGTCGGGAATGACGGCAGGCCGGGCGGCGTTCTGGGTGCGGACCGACACGGGGTCCGTCCGCCTCTCGGGCCACCGGGGGTGCAGGCGACGGCTCCGTGGCGGATCGGGCTAAACTGCCCCGCGCAACCCGTACGAGCCAGAAGGACCTACCGATGCCCACCTACCAGTACCGGTGCACCGAGTGTGCCAACGAGCTGGAGGCGTTCCAGAAGTTCACCGACGCGCCCCTCACCGAGTGCCCCGACTGCACCGGCGCGCTGCGCAAGGTGTACTCGGCCGTGGGCGTGGTGTTCAAGGGCTCGGGGTTCTACGCCACCGACAACCGGACGAAGGGCACCGCCAACGCGGCCGCGAGCTCCGACGCCAAGGCGTCCGCGTCGAGCACGTCGGGCTCGGCGTCGGGGTCGTCGTCCACCTCGTCCTCGTCGAGCCCGACCTCCGGGTCGTCCGGCTCGTCGGCCGCCGCCAAGGCCAGCTGAGCCGCACCTGGCCGGGTGGCCGTC
Organism: Actinomycetota bacterium; assembly: GCA_041855725.1. Taxonomy (GTDB): domain Bacteria; phylum Actinomycetota; class Actinomycetes; order Propionibacteriales; family Propionibacteriaceae; genus JBHAES01. The sequence continues at coordinate 2,452 of JBHAES010000070.1, read as the reverse complement.
GTCGACGGTCGCCTGTGGACAGCCGTCGTCGTTCTCCACAGTTGCTCCAGATCTGGCACGCGGGGGCGTCGATGTCGGACTACTGAGGTGTGAGCATCCTTCATGACCTGTCCCGAGCCGTCGACCGCCACCGCCGAGTCCTGGCGGGGCTGACGGCTGCCCTCTGCGTGTTCGTCGGGGTGTCGACCGCCACGTCCGGCGGCACCCCGACCACCGAGGTGGTGGTCGCGGCGCGGGAGATCCCCGCCGGGGCCACGGTGGCCGAGGCCGACGTGAGCGTCCGCCAGGTCCGCACCACCGACCTGCCCGAGCGCGTCGTCACCGATCCTGCGACAGTGGTCGGCAAGGTGGCCGGGTCGGGTGTCGCCCGCGGCTCGGTGCTGACCGAGCTGTCGGTCGCCGGCGGGAGCCGCCTGGCGTCGGGTCCGGGCCGGGTGGTGGTGTCGGTCAGGGTCAACGACGCCGACGTCGCCCGTCTCGTCGGTCCCGGCAGCCGGGTCGTGCTCCTGGCGCCCGGCGCGCAGGGCGGGCTCGTGAGCGATGATGCGCTCGTGGTGGCGCTGCCGCAGGGCACGTCGGGGCCGCTGGGCGGCACCGGCGCCCAGACGGTGATCGTGGACGTCGACCAGTCTGCTGCGGAGTTCCTCGCCCAGCTCCCCAGCGGGGGCGTCACCCTCGCCATCCGGTAGTTTCCTGAGAGGCTGCCAAGAGTTCCCTGAGATTTGAGCGGTCCAACCTGTGAGCGGGGGTGCGCGGCGGCGGTCGGACCGATAGGGTTCTGGGCCGGATGCAGCCCAACGCCCTACCTGGGCACTGCCCCCCGAAAGGAGCCCGCATGAAGGGTTTCAAGGAGTTCCTGTTCCGCGGCAACCTCGTCGAGCTGGCGGTCGCGTTCATCATCGGCGGCGCGTTCGCCACGGTGGTCGAGGCCTTCACCAAGATCGTCATCGAGCTGCTGGCCAAGCTCGGCGGCGCCCCGAACTTCGACGCGTTCCAGCCCTTCGGCCTGATGTCGGTCGGCCCGTTCCTGACGGCGCTGGTCGCATTCGTCCTCATGGCGCTCGTGGTCTACTTCGGCCTCGTCAAGCCCTACGACCTGGTGCGCCAGCGGATGAAGAAGGAGGAGGAGGCAGAGGAGGAGGCCTCCGGCCCCTCCACCGAGGAGCTGCTCACCGAGATCCGCGACCTGCTCGCTCGTCGCTGACACCTCAGTCACACGCCGACAGGCCCCCGCTGAGCGGGGGCCTGTCGGCGTCTCTCCACCCTGCCAGCACCCCGCCGGGCCGATGTCCGCCCCGGCTGAGGGGTCCGCTGCCGGAGCCCGGCGCGGCGACGGGTCACCACGCACGGGGCTGCACGGTGGCGCGTAGCGCTCGACGACGACCGGCGCCAGCCCGACGGCAGGCGGGAGGGGCCTGCCGACGTCCTGGGACCTGGTGGCGCCGCCGAGCCCGGGCGTGCTGTTGGGCCCGCCTGCCGGGACGACCGGTACCCTCAACCCGTCAGCGCGTCACCCGGCGCGCCAGACTCCAGCGCCGCTCCCCGGAGGCGTCCCGATCGGGTGGGGTCACGACCCGTGGTGGGGTGGCTTGTCGGCGAGGAGGCGTCGCTCGTCGGGGTCGAGGGGACGCGGCGCAGCGGACCGGACGGCGCGGTCGGCGTCCAGCCCGAGGCGGTGGACGGCGTCGGCCACGGCCGCCGACCACCTGGCGGCGCCGACGCGACGCAGCCACGTCACGGGCACCGGGTGGGGCCACACACCCCCCTCGGCGCGTACCGCGCCCGCGTGGGCCGACACGGCGGAGGCGTCGAACCCGGCGTCGGCGAGACGATCCAGAGCCTGGGGCACCTCAGGTGCCGTCAGCGCAAGGGGGACCTCACGGCCGACGAGGGTGCAGGAGAGCTGTCGGGCCCACTCGCCCACGGTCCAGTCACCGGTCACGGTGCCCTCACCACCCCGACAGCACGAAGCGCCCGGCGGTCAGCACGGGCGCAAGAGAGGAGAGCGGCGCCGAGTGAAGGGCTGAACGCCGTCTACCCACCCCCAGGAGACATCAACAGTCAGCGCCGCTCTCGTGCACACACTGTACGTGAGCGGAGGGTCTGCCACAAGCGGCATGAGCAACCCTTCATGCGAATTTTGCTGGAACGCTTCAATCCCGCTCCCACAGGCGAGGTCTCTGACGTCCAGGGCGTCTCGGCCCGCGAGACGGCCACGGGTCCACGGGGTGGTCCGGGCGGCCGTGTCGCCGCACTACGACGCCGACCGCCAGGTCGTCACCGCCCCTGGTCGTCGGCAGGGCCGTCACCTCGTCCGGGCCCCCGCCCGTCCGCGCCTCGCGCCCTCGCGGGAGCAGCTGGGGCCGAGGTGCAGGAGGGCCGACCCCCGCCGAGACGTCAGGGCTCGCCGAGACGTCAGCGATTGCGCTCGTGTCGTGGCGACCTGCCCGCT